>NZ_JBMDXT010000454.1:0-2777 GCF_048594475.1 Nakamurella sp.
CCCCCCGGGCCCGGGGTGGTTCCGGCCCGGGCGGGGGGGGGGGGGCGCGCCGCGGGCCGGGCCCCCCCCCACGGCCGCGCGGATGCGGCCGAGGAGATCCTCAGACGGTCAGCGGCACGATCTGGTCGACCGGCCGGACCACCAGCGCGCCCGGGTCGTCCTCGTTCACGTCGACCAGCACGGTCTGCCCGTCCCGGATGCGACCGGCCAGCAGCTCGCGGGCCAGCTGGTCACCGATGGCCGACTGGATCAGCCGGCGCAACGGGCGCGCCCCGTACAGCGGGTCGAACCCGCCGATGGCCAGCCACTCGCGGGCCGCCGGGGTGACGTCCAGGGCCAGCCGCCGGGCGGCGAGCCGCGTGGCCAACGCCGCGACCTGGATGTCGACGATCGATCCCAGCTCGCCGGTGGTCAGCGCGTGGAAGAACACGATGTCGTCGAGCCGGTTGAGGAACTCCGGCTTGAACGCCACCCGGACGACCGACATGACGGTCTCCCGGCGCTGCTCCTCCGACATGCTCTGGTCCATCAGGGCCTGGCTGCCCAGGTTCGAGGTCAGGATCAGCAGGGTGTTGCGGAAGTCCACCGTGCGACCCTGGCCGTCGGTGAGCCGGCCGTCGTCCAGCACCTGGAGCAGGATGTCGAAGACGTCCGGATGGGCCTTCTCCACCTCGTCGAGCAGGATCACCGAGTAGGGCCGGCGGCGGACCGCCTCGGTCAGCTGACCACCCTCGTCGTACCCGACGTAGCCGGGCGGGGCACCGACCAGGCGGGCCACCGAGTGCTTCTCGGAGTATTCGCTCATGTCGATGCGGACCATCGCCCGCGGGTCGTCGAACAGGAAGTCGGCCAGCGCCTTGGCCAGCTCGGTCTTGCCGACGCCGGTCGGCCCGACGAACAGGAACGAGCCGGTGGGCCGATCGGGGTCGGCGATGCCGGCCCGCGAGCGGCGCACCGCATCGGAGACGACCCGCACGGCATCGGCCTGGCCGACGACGCGCGCACCCAGCCCTTCCTCCATGCGCAGCAGCTTCTCGGTCTCGCCCTCCAGCAGCCGGCCGGCCGGGATCCCGGTCCAGGCGGCGATGACGGTGGCGATGTCGTCGGGACCGACTTCCTCGCTGACCATCGGCGCCTCGGTCGCCTCGTCGACACTCTCAGCGGAGATCGCCTGGGACAGTTCACGCTCCAGCGCGGGGATGCGGGCGTACAGCAGCTCGGAGGCCTTGGCCAGGTCACCCTCGCGCTGGTACCGCTCGGCCTGCATGCGCAGCTCGTCGAGTTCCTTCTTCAGCTCGCCGACCCGGTTCAGGCCCGACTTCTCCCGCTCCCACCGCTCGTTCATCGCGGTGAGCTGCTCGTTCCTGTCGGCCAGGTCCCGGCGCAGCCGGGTCAGCCGGTCCTGGGACGCGGCATCCGACTCCTTCTCCAACGCCAGCTCTTCCATCTTCAACCGGTCGACGGCGCGCTGCAGTTCATCGATCTCGATCGGCCGCGAGTCGATCTCCATGCGCAGCCGGGACGCGGCCTCGTCGATCAGGTCGATCGCCTTGTCCGGCAGGAAGCGGCTGGTGATGTACCGGTCGGACAGGGTCGCCGCGGCCACCAGCGCGGAGTCGGCGATCCGCACGCCGTGGTGCGCCTCGTACCGCTCCTTGATGCCGCGCAGGATGCCGACGGTGTCCTCCACGCTCGGCTCGCCGACGAACACCTGCTGGAACCGGCGCTCCAGGGCCGGGTCCTTCTCGATGTGCTCGCGGTACTCGTCCAGCGTGGTGGCGCCGACCATCCGCAGCTCGCCGCGGGCCAGCATCGGCTTGAGCATGTTCGAGGCGTCCATCGCGCCCTCGCCGGTCGCGCCGGCCCCGACCACGGTGTGCAGCTCGTCGATGAACGTGACGACCTGACCGTCGGAGTTCTTGATTTCCTCCAGGACGGCCTTGAGCCGCTCCTCGAACTCACCGCGGTACTTGGCCCCGGCGATCATCGACCCCATGTCCAGGGCGATCAGCTTCTTGTTGCGCAGCGACTCGGGCACGTCGCCGGCAACGATGCGCTGGGCGAGCCCCTCGACGACGGCGGTCTTGCCGACGCCGGGCTCACCGATCAGCACCGGGTTGTTCTTGGTGCGCCGGGACAGGACCTGAACCACCCGCCGGATCTCGCTGTCCCGCCCGATGACCGGGTCGATCTTGCCCTCGCGGGCCCGCTCGGTCAGGTCGACGCCGTACTTCTCCAGCGCCTGGAACGTGCTCTCCGGATCCTGGCTGGTGATCTTGCGATCGCCGCCCCGGACCACCGGGAACGCCTCGACCAGGTTGTCGGTGGTCGCTCCGAGCTGGTTGAGCAGGTCGCCCGCATCGGTACCCGGGCGGGCCAGCGCGGCGAGCAGGTGCTCGGTGGACAGGTACTCGTCGCCGGCGGCCCGCATGATCTGCTCGGCGCCGGTGAGGATGTTCGCGACGGCGCGGGACAGCCCGGGCTGGGCGACGGTGCTGCCGCTGACCCGCGGCAGGCGGCCGAGCAGGGCGTCGTTGCGGTTCTTGACGACGGCGGGGTCGGCGCCGACGGCCCGCAGCAGACCGGGCGCGGTCGAGCCCGGAGTGACCAGCAGTGCGCCCAGCAGGTGGGCCGGTTCCACCGAGGAATGCCCGGCGGACGTGGCGGCGGTGACGGCCGCGGTGACGACCTCGCGGCTCTTCGTGGTGAGGTTCTCGAGGTTCACGGCTGGTGTGGTGCCTTTCTCTGCGGTGCCGATGGTTCTCGTGACGTCCGCG
>NZ_JBMDXT010000455.1:0-6927 GCF_048594475.1 Nakamurella sp.
GGGGTGCCGGCCAGCACCAGGGCCCCGCCCGCCGGCCCCGGCACCCCGGACGCCTTCACGCCGTCACTCATCGGGCCACCCTACGATCGTCCGCATGCCCGCTCCGCCGTCCCTGGCCGACCCGGCCGCCGACCCGGCGGACCAGGCCCCCGGCGGCACCGACGCGACCGGTCCGGCCGGGCGCGCCGACGGCGCGGAGCCCGCCGCCGCAGCCCTCCCCGAGCGGCCCGACCCGGCCGACTCCGTGGTCGCCATCGGCCAGGTCCCGCCGCTGACCGCCCCCGTCCCGCGGGCCCGCCGCGTCCTGCCGCCGTCGCCCACCGACCGGGCCAGGGGCTGGATCGTCACCGGCGTCGTCACGTTCATCGCCACCCTGGTGCGGCTGGTCAACCTCGGCGCGGCCAGCGACGGCGGCACCCCGCTGTTCGACGAGAAGTACTACGCCATCCAGGCCTGGGAGATGCTGCGCAACGGCGGCGTCGAGGACAACCAGGCGTTCGGCGTCGTCGTGCACCCGCCGCTGGGCAAGCAGCTGATCCTGATCGGCGAGTGGCTGCTGGGCTACGACCCGGTCGGCTGGCGGCTCGCCTCGGCGGTGGCCGGCATCGTCTCGGTGCTGCTGATCGTCCGCGTGGCGCGGCGGATGACCGGCTCGACCCTGCTCGGCGGCATCGCCGGGGTGCTGCTGATCTGCGACGGGGTCAGCCACGTGCAGGCCCGGTCGGCGCTGCTCGACGTGTTCCAGGCCGTCTTCGTGCTGGCCGCCTTCGCCTGCCTGATCGCCGACCGGGACCAGGTCCGGGCCCGGCTCGCGCAGGCCGTCGACCGGTCCATGGACCGGGCCACAGCCGGCGGATCGACGGTGGCCGAGGCGACCGGGGTGGCCGGGGCGGCCCTGGGCGCCCGCTGGTGGCGGTTCGGCGCCGGTGTGCTGCTCGGCCTGACCACCGCGGTGAAATGGTCGGGGGCCTACTGGATCGTCGCGTTCGTCGCACTGTCGCTGATCTGGGACATGCAATCGCGGCGCGAGGCCGGAGTCCGCCGGCCGGTCCGCGCGGGGCTGCGCCGCGACCTGCTGCCCACGATCTGGTCGCTGGGCGTGGTCCCCCTGCTGGTCTACATCGGGTCGTGGTGGGCCTGGTTCGCCAGCGAGACCGGATGGCCGCGGCACACGCTGGTCGCCATCGACAGCAACCGCTCGGACTGGAAGAGCGGGTTCCTGTACGAACTGGCGCACGTGTGGTCGAACACGCTGTGGCAGTGGACGTGGAAGATGCTCGACTTCCACTCCCACCTGCTGACGCCGACCGACCCGAGCAAGCGCCACCCGTGGGAGTCCAAGCCCTGGACGTGGCCGCTGGGCACCCGGCCGGTGCTGTACTACTCCCCCGCCGACGCGCCCTGCCCCGCCGACCCGACCGTCGACTGCGTCCGCCGGATCTTCCTGATCGGCACCCCCGCGCTGTGGTGGATCTCGCTGTTCGTCCTGGTCTGGGCGCTGTGGAAGGCGATCGGCCGGCTCGACTGGCGGTACGCCGCGGTGCTGGTCGCCTACGGCGCCGGTTACCTGCCCTGGTTCACCAACCTGGACCGGCAGATGTACTTCTTCTACGCGACCCCGCTGGCGCCGTTCCTGGTTCTGGGCATCACGCTGGTGCTCGGCGACATCCTCGGCCCGGCCGCGGTGCGCGGCCGGTGGCGGGTGGAACGCCGCTACACCTCGGTCGCGGTCGTGGCCCTGTACGTGGGTCTGGTCGTCGCCAACTTCATCTGGCTCTGGCCCGTCCTCAACGGCGAGCCGATCACCCACGAGCGGCTCACCATGGAGACCTGGCTGCCGTCCTGGGGCTGATCGCGATGATCATCCGCGACCGCCCCCGCCGGCCCGCGGCCGGCGGCAATCGCCTTGCCGGCCAGCCCGTTTGAGGCGCCGGCCGGCCGGGTACGACGAGCCTGCCCGGTGCCGGACCGGACCGGACGAGCGCGATCGTCCGGGTATAGGGTCGGTGCTGGTCGGGCCCACCACGACCGGTGCGGCCCAGTCCGGACAACTGATCAGTCGGAGGAGAACCAATGGGTGTCTACACGCTGCCGGATCTGCCGTACGACTACGGGGCACTCGAGCCCCACATCTCGGGCACGATCATGGAGCTGCACCACAGCAAGCACCATGCCGCGTACGTGGCCGGCGCGAACACCACCCTCGACCAGCTGGCCGAGGCGCGCGACAAGGACGCGTTCGGGCCGCTGAACGGGCTGGAGAAGAGCCTGGCCTTCCACCTGGGCGGGCACATCAACCACTCCGTGTTCTGGCCCAACCTGTCCCCGGACGGCGGCGACAAGCCGGACGGCGAGCTGGGCGCGGCGATCGACGAGTTCTTCGGCTCGTTCGACGGTTTCCGTCGCCAGTTCACCGCCAACGCCAACGCGATCCAGGGCTCCGGCTGGTCGATGCTGGTCTGGGACACCCTGGGCCAGCGGCTGAACATCATGCAGCTGTTCGATCAGCAGGGGAACCTGCCGGCCGCGCAGATCCCGATCGTGCTGCTGGACATGTGGGAGCACGCCTTCTACCTGGACTACCGCAACGTCAAGGCCGATTACGTCAAGGCCTGGTGGAACATCGTCAACTGGGCCGACGCGACCGCCCGGTTCAACGCCGCCCGCGCGAACACCGGCGGACTGATCGTCCTGTCCAGCTGACGGGCCGATCCAGCTCCTGCCGAACGGGCCGGTTCCCTCCGGGGACCGGCCCGTTTCGCATTCCGCGGTCCGACCGACGCCTGGGCGTCGGGGCGTGGGCGCCGGGGTGCTGCGCTGATCCAAGGCCCGCTGAACCGGACACACCGGGCACCGATCCGGGTCTTCGATCAGCGCAGGCCACCGGGCGGCCGCTCGTGGTCATGCAGCCAGCCGCTGTCGCAGCCGAAGCGCGTCGTGCGGGGCGTGGGCGTCGCCGTCGTTGTCGAAGTACACCGACACCTGCCGCACGCCCGGAGTGGCGGCCCAGCCGCGGACCCGGTCGGCCCACCAGCCGATGCCCTGGTCGGAGTACCCGCTGCGGTACAGCTCCTGGTCCCCGTGCAGCCGCACGTAGACCAGGTCCGCGGTGACCCGGTCGACCCAGGTGAACCGGCCGGCCGTGTCGGCGACGACCAGGGCCACCCCGTGCCGCCGGCACAGGTCGTAGAAGTCCGGGGTGGCGAACGAGTCGTGACGCACCTCGACCGCATGCCGCACCGGCGCCGCCGGGTCGGCCGGCTCCAGCGACGGCTCCTCGCCGAAACGGTCCCGGATCCGCGGAACGCCCCGTTCGGCCAGCTCCGTGGCCGCACCCACCGTGGCGGGCAGCAGCGCGAAGAAGTCCGCCATCCGCTGCGGGCGCAGGCCGAGCTGGGGCGGGAGCTGCCACAGGACGGGACCGAGCTTGCTCCCCAGGTCCAGCAGGCCGGAGGCGAAGAACGCCGCCAGCCCCTCCTCCACCCCGGCGAGCTTCTTGAGGTGGGTGATGAACCGGCTGCCCTTGATCGCGAACTCGAAGTCGTCGGGCGTGCGGTCGCGCCAGCGGGCGAACGACGACGGCCGCTGCAGGGAGTAGAACGGCCCGTTCAGCTCCAGGGTGTCGTAGGACTCGGCGACGAACTCCAGTTCGCGCCGCTGGACCAGGCCCACCGGATAGAACGCGCCCCGCCGCCAGTGCGGGTAGCGCCAGCCGGACAGGCCGATCCGGATCCGCGCCCGATCCGCGCCGGACCCGGTCACCCCTGGTCGAGCGCCGCTTCGATGCGGGCGACCTTGCCCGTCAACTCACCGGTGTGACCCGGCCGGATGTCGGCCTTGAGCACCAGGCTGACCCGGCTGCCGTACCGCCCGACGACGTCGCAGCACTGCCTGATCACCGCCAGGCACTCGTCCCACTCGCCCTCCAGGGTGGTGAACATCGAGTCCGTCCGGTTCGGTAGCCCCGACTCGCGGACCACCCGGATCGCCTCCGCGACCGCCGCCGACACCGAACCGGAGTCGTCGACGCCGCCCAACTCCCCCACGCCCGTCGGGGCGACCGAGAACGCAACCAACATGCCGGTCACGGTATCCCGGGGGGCCGGTCGGGAAACCCTCACGGGCGCGGCCGTCGGACCGGACGCCCGGGGTCGGGAACCCGTCAGCCGCCCGCCCGCTCGATCGCCGCGGCCAGCTCGTCCCGGGTCATGGTCGACCGGCCGGGCAGGTCCAACTCCTGCGCGCGGCGGTACAGCGCGGCCCGGCTGGCGACCGGCGCGGCCGGGGCGACCGCCGCGGACGCCGGGGCAGTGCGGCGCCGGGGCGCCGGGCGCGGCCGCGGGGTGCGCCGCGGGGCCCGGCCCGTCGCCGGCTCCGGGGCCGGCGCCGCGATCCGGGACGGTTCGATCGGTTCGGCCGGGACGGGCGCGGGGGCCGAGATGGGGGCCGTGGACGGGCCCGCGCCTCCCAGGTCGCCGCCCGCACCGCCCGGGTCGCCCGGGGCGCCGGCCGCCGTACCGGCCGGGACCGCGGCGGGCGTGACGGTCAGCGGGGAGGCCACGACGTCGGCGGCGGGCTCCGGCGCGGGAGCGGCGATGCGCGACGGTTCGATGGGATCCGCGGGCACCGCGGCCGGGGCCGAGATGGGCACCGCGGACCGGTCGGCGGCCGCGGTCGCCGGGCGCGCGGCGGTGGCCCCACCGGCCTTGCCGGCCTTGCCGGTCTTGCCGGCCTTGCCGGCCTTGCCGGCCTTGGCGGCTTTGCCGGTCTTGCCGGCTTTGCCGGTCCCACCGGCCGCGGACCGGGCGGCGCCGCGCTCGGCTGCGCGTCGGGTCGCCGCCGACCGCTTCGCCTTGCGTTGGGCCTTCTCGGCCTTCTGCCGCGCGACCTTCTTCCGGGCCCGCGCCTGCTTCTTCGCCAGCTTCTCAGCGGCGCGCGCGAGCTTCTTGGCTTCCTTCTTGGACAGTTCCCGTTTCGTGGCCTTGGCCGCCTTGCCGCCCGCCCTCTTGCCCGCCCGCTCCTTCGTCGCGGACTTCTTCTTCTTGGCCACGGGTCCCTCCTGATGCGCCGGCCGGCCCACGCTGCCGGAACCGCTCCTGGCACCTCATCACATCCACCGGCGCCCGGCCAGGTGGACGGGCCGGCTCGGTGACGATCACCCGGATCCGGTCACGGGACTCACCCGGTCGCGTCGAGCGGGCACGACCGGCGAGCGATCACCGGCCCCCGCGGCAACCCGCAGGGCGGGTGGTCCACCCCACAGGAGGCCAGGTCGGACGCCGTCCGACACAATCTCTGTTCATGCCCCTGCAACATCGCGGCCCTACGGTCCCTGGCATGGCGGATCTGTTCGAGGACTACCCGTTCGGCCGGGCCTGGGACGAGATGTTCGCCGCGCCGGATCAGATCCGGCCGGCCTACGACTCGGTGTTCGCCGCGCTCCAGACGATGGACGCGGCCGACCTCAAAGCTCGCGCGGACATCATGGGACGCACGTTCCTGGATCAGGGCATCACGTTTGCCCTGGGCGGGGTCGAGCGACCGTTCCCGCTGGATCTCATCCCGCGGATCGTCACCGCGGCCGAGTGGCAGACCGTCGAGAACGGCGTGCCCCAGCGGATCCGCGCCCTGGAGGCCTTCCTGGCCGACTGCTACGGCCAGGGCCGGATCTTCGCCGACGGCGTCGTCCCCCGGCGGCTGGTCACCACCTCCCCGCACTTCCATCGCCAGGTCATGGGCATGAGCGCCCAGGACGGCGCCCGGATCGTCATCTCCGGCGTCGACCTGATCCGGGACGAGAACGGCGAGTTCCGGGTGCTGGAGGACAACGTCCGGATCCCGTCCGGCGTGTCCTACGTGCTGGAGAACCGACAGGCCGTGACCCAGGTGCTCTCGGAGGCCGGCGCCGACCAGTTGGTCCGGCCGGTCTCGGAGTATCCCGGCCAGCTGCTCGCCGCGCTGCGGGCCGTCGCGCCCTGGAACGTCACCGATCCGAACGTGGTGGTGCTCACACCCGGCGTCTACAACTCCGCCTACTTCGAGCACACGCTGCTGGCCCGGGAGATGGGCGTCGAGCTGGTCGAGGGCCGCGACCTGATCTGCCGCAACAACCGGGTGTTCCTGCGCACCACCTCGTCCGAGATGCCCGTGCACGTGATCTACCGCCGGGTCGACGACGACTTCCTGGACCCGATGCAGTTCCGGCCGGATTCCCTGCTGGGCTCCCCCGGCCTGGTCAACGCGGCCCGCGCCGGCAACCTGACGATCGCCAACGCGGTCGGCAACGGGGTCGCCGACGACAAGCTCGTCTACACCTACGTGCCGGACATCATCCGGTACTACCTGAACGAGGATCCGATCCTCAAGAACGTCGACACCTACCGGATGGAGGTGCCCGACCACCGCGAGTACGCGCTGGAGCACCTGTCCGAGCTGGTGCTCAAGCCGGTCGACGGCTCCGGCGGCAAGGGGATCGTCATCGGATCCCGGGCGGACCGGGCGACCCTGCGCAAGGCCAAGGAGACGGTGCTGGAGAACCCGCGCGGCTGGATCGCCCAGCGCGAGATCGCGCTGTCGGTGGTGCCGACGCTGATCGGCGAGAAGATGCGGCCCCGGCACGTCGACCTGCGGCCGTTCGCGGTCAACAACGGGCGCAACGTCTGGGTGCTGCCCGGCGGCCTGACCCGCGTCGCGCTGCCCGAGGGCGAGCTGGTGGTCAACTCCTCGCAGGGCGGCGGGTCGAAGGACACCTGGGTGCTGGGCGGCACCGTCGAGCTGAGCACGCCCGAGCCGGCGGCCGACCAGACGCAGGTGATGAGCATTCCGGACTTCTCGTTCCACCCGCCGGTCAGCCCGGCCGAGGAGACGTTCGGTTTCCGCAGCCAGCACGAACAGCAGCAGCAGGACGGCCGGCAGGTCCAGCGGATG
>NZ_JBMDXT010000456.1:0-2399 GCF_048594475.1 Nakamurella sp.
GCGCGTCCAGCCGCATGGTGGCGGCGACGACCAGCTGCAGGGGCTCGTCGTGGATGGCCTCGGCCAGCAGCAGGCGTTCGCGTTCCTCGACGGTGGACAGCTGCTCGAGCAGCTCGCGCTGCTCGGCCATCAGCCGGCCCAACCGGTCCCGCATGAGCCGGCTCTCATCGCCCCGCTGCTCGAGCAGCTCGTCGGTCCGCTGCTCGGTCAGGACCCATCCGATCCGGTCCGCCAGCACCTGCAGCACGTCGTCGTCGCCGGAGACGAAGGGCCGGTCGCCGGTGCGGAACGCGTGCACCAGCCCCAGAGTGGCGCCGTCGTGCCGGATCGGGGCCGAGATGAACTGCGTCACCGCGGGATCGACGGTGACCCCGGACTCGCGGCGGAAGGCCGCCCGCCAGTCCGGATCGTCGATGCTCGAGTACAGCCGGGCCGCGGCGAGGGCCGGATCGGTGGCATCGCCCAGCGGCGTCCACCACCCGTCCATGGTGCTGCGGACCGCGTCGGTGACCCGGGTGTCCGGACCGTTCCGGGCGGTCAGGTCGAGCGGGGGGACACCCTCGGTCGCCGCGGTGACCCGGATCATCGTGCCCGCGCCCAGGGTCAACGCCATCAGGGCGGCGATCTGCTGGATGTGGGCCCGGCGCCCGTGGAACCGTTGGGTGAGCAGGTCGCTCAGCCGGCGCAGCATCCGCATGCGGTGCTGGGCCGCCTGGCCGGCGAGGTCGTCCTCGACGACCTCCAGGGTGAGATCGACGTGGGTCAGCGCGGCGCGGACCAGCCGCCCGCGGCCGTCGACCACGGCCATGATGCTGCCCAGGATGTGCCGGACGTCGCCGCTGCGGGCACGCCGGATCCGGTAGCGCAGGGTGCGCCGACCGCCGCCGCTCAGCACCTGCCGGATCGCGGCGCCGACCGCGGCCCGGTCGGCGGGGACGACGAGCGTGGTCAGGCCGGCCAGCACCTCCCGGACCGAGGCGACCTCGACCAGGTCGAGCAGTTCGGCGTCCGCGGTCCAGCCCGTCGTCCGGTCGTAGGTCGCGCAGCCGATCCGGCCGCTCTGCCGGATCTCCTCGACCAGCTCGTCGGGCAGCTGTGGGCCGCGGAGCTCCTGACCGACCAGCAGGCCGGCCCGGACGCTGCCGGTGCCGTCGTCGACGGGCCGGCAGCTGACCGCGTACTCGATTCCCGTTCGCGCGCTGTGATAGTCGAACTGGACCGTCCGGCCTTCGAAGGGCGCCCCGAAGTGGCGGCTGAACTCGGTCCAGACGTCCGGCGGCATCGCTTCGGAGAGCCGGCGGCCGATCGTGAACCCGTGACGGGAGGGGAGGCTGCGCCACGCCGAACCGCCGCCGGCCAGGATGGTCAGCCGGCGGTCGTACAGCAACGCGCTGGTCCCGGGCAGGGCGTCGAGCAGGATGGGCAACCAGAAGGAGGTGGCCAGCGGTGGTGCGTCATCGTTGTCGCCCACGACGGGCGGACCGGTGATCGACATCTTCCGGGGCCTCCCGAGGCGCGGACGTCAGGGCCGTCAGTCTCGTGCGGCGCGCTCGCGGGGGCGGGCCGGGAGGTGAGCGGATGGTCAGGAACGGTGGGTCGGTGAGGCGCCCTGCCGGCTCAACCTAACACGGCCGGCGACCGGGTTGCCGGCCGTGCCGGGCGATCACTCATTCGTTGAAAGGCGTTGCTCTTGAAGCGCTTTCGAACTGCGGACAGCCACGGCGCGCTGCCTTGACGCGCCCCGTCCGGGTGCCGTCAGCCCTTCGGGACGGCGCGGGGACCGGAGCTCGGGACGGCCCGGACTACGGCGGGTAGGCGAGCGCCGGCGGCGAGGTCAGGCGGGTGACCGCGGCCAGCAGGGGCCCGACGCGGCCGGTCTTGAGCACGTACTCGCCGGCTCCCGCGCCCAGCATCTCCGCGCGGATGTGCTCCTCGTGGCGCCCGGAGTAGGCGACGATCAGGGTGGCCCAGCGGATCGACTTGACCAGCCGGGCGGCCGCCGGTCCGCCGCCGGGGATGTTGACGTCCAGCACGACCAGATCGGGGCGCAGGTCGTGGACGGCCTCGCCGCAGCTGGCCACGTCCCAGGCCTCGGCCACCACGTCCAGCGCCGGCAGGGTGGTCAGCGCCGCCCGGACGGACCGCCGCATCTCGGCCCGGTCGTCGCACAGCACGACGGTGTGGAGGGGCCGGCCCGGTCTGCTCCCGATCGCGCTCACGACTCCTCGATCCGGCCCGACTGCGCGACCGGGGGGAGATCGACGGGGACGGTGAGGGTCAGGGTGGTGCCCTCGCCGGGGGCGGTGGTGACGTCGAGGTGGCCGTCCTCGGCGGCGGCCCGGCCGTGCATGGTGGCCATGCCCAGGTGGCCGGGGCGGGGGTCGAGGTCGGTCGCGCCG
>NZ_JBMDXT010000457.1:0-5557 GCF_048594475.1 Nakamurella sp.
AGGGCTTCGCCCTGCTGCCGGCCTGGCGGCGGACGGGGGCGATCGCCGCCGGGGTCGCCCGCGCCCGGCGGGCCGCCTCCGCGCGGACGGCGGCCGCCCGGGCCGTGGAGCGACAGGAACGCGCGGCGTCCCGCCTGCTGCACGACGAGGTCATCCACGCGCTGCGCGCGGTGGCCCTGCCCGCGGGTGCGATCGACCCGCCGCGGGTCCGGGCGGCGGCGGGCCGGGCGGCCGAGCTGCTCGACCGGGCCGGGGGTCGACCGGCCCCGGAGCGGGAACTCGGGCCGGCGTTGCGACGCGTGGCCGGCCGGGCCGGGGTGCCGGTCGATCTGCGGCTCTCCGGATCTGGCCGCCTGCCGGCGCGGGTGGTCGACGCCCTGACCGGGGCGACCGGCGAGGCGTTGCGCAACTGCGAGCGGCACGCGCGGAGCACGACCGTGCTCGTCGAGGCGGTCGTCGACGACGAGGGCTGCTCGGTGCGGATCGCCGACGACGGCTGCGGCTTCGACCCGGCGGCGGTGGCGTCCGGACCGCTCGGGTTCGGCCAGTCGATCGTCGCCCGGGTGGCGGAGGTCGGCGGGTCGGCCGAGGTCGCCTCGACTCCCGGGCGTGGCACCACCTGGACGCTGGCCTGGCGCATCGCGCCGGCCGGCGGGTCGTCCCCGGTCCTGCTCACCGAACTGGCCGGCACCCGCCGGCGCATCGTGCTCGGTCTGGCGGTGCCGGGCATGGCGCTGGTCCTGGTCCAGGCCGCCCTGCACCACGACCGGCTGTCCGACCCGGTCCCCGCCCTGGCCGCGGTCGCGGTCGTCACCGGGCTGACCGTGGTTGCCGCCCGGACGATCACCCGGCGACCGCTGTCCGGCGCCGAGTCGGTGGTGCTGGTCGTCGCGGCCGCGCTCGCCGCCCTGGCCGGCGGGGTGGGGCTGACCCCCAGCGGTGACATCCCGGTCGCCTACTTCGCCTCCGGTGCCGGCGCGCCCGCGCTGGTGCTGGTGGCGGTGTTCCGGCCGGCCTGGGAATCGATCGCCGGGGTGGTGCTGGCCGGGGCCGCCGTGGTGGTCACCCTGATCCGGCTCGCGCCCGACGGGAGCCTGCTGCTGCCCGGGCTGCCCTCGGTCACGGCGACCGTCATCGGGGTCGCCACGCTGTTGGGCTGCCGGTTCGCCATCGACCGGGTCGCCCGGTCCATCCGGCGCCAGGAGGAGATGGCCCGCCAGGCCCACGCGGCGGCCGCCGAGCTGCAGGTCTCCCGGGAGGTGCTTTCCGCCCGCCTCGGTCGGGTCCGCGCGTTCGCCGGGCCCTTCCTCACCGCGATCGGCGACGGGCGCACGGACCCGGACGCCGCCGGGATCCGCCGGGCGGCCACCGTGTTGGAGGCCGCGATCCGCGACGACATCCAGCTCGGAGCCCACCTGGACGACCGGACACGGGAGCTGATCGCGACCGCGCGCACCGCCGGCCGCTCGGTCGAGGTGATCGCGGACGGGGACGCCTCGCCCGCCCTGCCGCCCGGTCTGGTCGCCCGCCTGCTGACCGCCGCGTTGGACGGGCCGGACCGTCCCGCCCGGACGGTGCTGACGGTGCTCGCAGCGCCGGCCGGTGCGGCCCCCGGCGGTGCGGTCAGCCTCCTGGTGAGCCCCCCACCCGCGGGTCCGGCGCTGACCGGGATCGCCGGCGAGTGGGGCGCGCGGGTGCTGCGCACGCCCGACCTGCTCCTGCTGCGGTTCGACGCGGGGGCCGTCGCGACGGGCCCACCGACCCGGCGGGCACCCGGACCACCCGACGACACCGGTGAGGATGCATGAACGACCCGACGGACCCGCCGCTGCGCCTGACCGCGGTGGACGACCATCCGTTCGTCCTCAACGGCATCCGACGGACGGTCCGGGACCGCGCGCCGTGGGTGCAGGTGATCGGCCCCCCGTGCACCGTCGCCGAGCTCACCGCCGGACGGATCGGCGAGCCGGCCGGTGGGCCGGGTCTGGGGCCGCCGCCGGCCGCCCCGGCGGCGGTCGACGTGGTGATCCTGAACCTGGACCGGCCCAGCGGCGGCGGCGACCCGGCCGCGGACGTGCGAGCGATCCGCCGGGCCGGCGCGCAGGTGCTCCTGGTGACCGAGCGCGAGCAGCCCGACCCGCTGTGCCGGGCCGTCGCGGCCGGGGCGGCCGGGCTGGTCGGCCCGGCCGATCCGGCCGGCCGCCTGGTGCATGCCCTGCGCTCGGTGCGGGTCGGTGCGCCGGTGGTCGGCGAGCGGCTCGCCCGGGCGCTGCTGACGGACCGCTCCTGGGTGACGCTGCTGGCGCCGAGATTCGTGCGGGCGTTCGAGTTGCTGGCCACCGGCCTGGCGCCGGCCGACATCGGCAGCCGGTTGGATCCACCGGTCGCGGCGGCGACCGTCCGGGCCTACCTGCATCACGGCATCGGGCTGTACCGGACCGCGCGGCGGGATCCCCGGGCCACGGCCGGACCCGACCGGCCGGACCGCCCGGCGCCGGCCCCGCTCGCCGCCATGGGCTGGGACGAGCGGGGGATCGCCGGGGTCGTGCGGGCCCCGGCCCCGGCCCCGTACGCCGGTGGCGCACCCCCGGTGCCGGAGCACCGGTGATGCGCCACCGAGAGAACGGGCCGTCGGCCGGGAGCGGTCAGGCGGCCGCCCCGTTGTGGTCGTGCGCGTCCGGCACGGCCAGCAGCGACAGCTGCGACTGGGCGCGCAGCTGCGCCCGCTTGTCCCGGGCCGGCACGCCGTTGATGTCCTCGGTCGAGTACCCGTAGACGCCGGTCGCCCAGGCGGCCGCGTCGAGGTTGCGGTCGAAGGCGACCCGGTCGACGTTGCCCAGGTTGTCGCACGCCTGGTGGTAGCACGCGTCGTAGGCCTCGCCCGCGGTGCCGCCCCACAGGGCCGCCTGCTCCTCGGTCTTGATGTCCTCGGCCCCGGTGAACAGGCCGCCGGCCGGGATGCCGACCGTGATGAACTCGCCGTAGTCCGAACGGCCGTCGAAGTCGGTGCCCTGGGTGGGCACGCCGAGCCGGTTCTGGAAGAAGTCGACGAAGGTCTTCTCGATCTGGGCCGACCCGAACGGCCCGGAGCCCGCGCCCTCGGCGTCGGAATCGTCACCGTCGTAGACGAAGTAGCCGGCGTTGGGCGAGCCGATCATGTCGAAGTTCAGGTACAGCGCGATGTCCAGCTGCTGCTCGAAGTCCAGGCTGCGGACGTACTCGGTCGAGCCGACCAGGCCGAGTTCCTCGGCGCCCCACCAGGCGAACCGGATGGCATTGTTGGTCTTCGGGGAACCGCCGAGCTGGGTGGCGATCTCGAGCAGGCCGGCCGAACCGGTGCCGTTGTCGTTGATCCCCGCGCCGGCGGGCACGCTGTCCAGGTGGGCCCCGAGCATCACCACGTTGTCGGTCCGTCCGGTCCGGGTCTGCGCGATGACGTTCTGGGAGGTGCGCGTCTGCTCCTCGGTCCGCATGTCGACGGTGACCACGGAGCCGGCCAGGCCGGCCAGCGTCGTCCCGTCCTCCTGGCTCATCCCGCCGACCGGGATCGGTCCGGGATTGGTGATGGTGACGTTGGTCAGCGGCCCGGGCACGTTGTTGCTGACGGCCGCCGCGATGGCGCCCGCCGCAGCGGCATTGAGCGCCTTGGACTCGAACGTGCAACCGCCCCGGCGGATCAGGGCGACCGTGCCGGTGTAGTCCTGCCCTGCGAAGTCGGCCGCCTCGCACCCGGTCGTCGCGTCCTCGGGGACCACGGCCAGCGGGCCGGTCACGCCCCCCTCGGGCGTCTCGATACTCTCGGCCATCTTGACGATCTCGTACTGGCCGTCCCCCTGCACCTGCAGCGACGACGCCAGGGAGACCTCGACCGGGTAGCTGAAGTCCTGCACCTCGTAGTCGAAGCCGGCCCGCTGCAACTGCCGCACGACGTAGGCGACACTGGCGTCGTAGCCGGGAGTGTCGAGCACGGTGGCGCTCGGTGCGGCGCGGTTGCCGCCGTTGGCGTCGGCGATCCGCTGGAAGGCGATCAGGTGCCGGTTGGCCTGGGTCGCCTTGACCTTCTTGACAAGTTGCTCCGCCAAACGGGTTTCCTTGCCGGCGCCGCCGCTGCCGGCGCCCGCCGGGGGTGCCAGCAGGCCGCCGACCATGAGCAGGGTACTGACCAGGACCACGCCGGCTCGCCGTGCGGAGCGCATGCATTCACCTTTCGGGCAGGGGTCAGTGACGCCAGGTAAGCCGGCGTTCACTTTTTGTGATGTGAGTGAGATAACACTGTGAGCCGCCTGTCCGTCAAGGCCGGGCCGTAGGCCATCCGGGGGTGAAATCCTTTGCGCGGCATACGAAATGCCGAAATCACCCGACCTGTCCGAGATGACTGGATCGTGACTGCCCGGTGACTCACGGTGAACCGTTCGCCGGGTGCCGTCGTATGCCTGGTGGTGCCGGGAGGCGGACCGGCCAACCGGTGCCGGTCCGACGAGCAAAGGAGCGGGCATGTCACGGACGGGTAGCGGTCGGGCGGGGCGGCGTGGCGGAGCATGGCGGGCCGTGGTGGTCGGGCTCGCCGTCGGCTGCGCGGGGGTGGCCGCCGCCCCGGTCGCGGCGGCGGACCATGGCCCCGGTGGGGCCTCCCGGCCGGCCACCTACCAGCTACCGGGCCAGCCGGCCGGCTCGACCTTCGAGGGGATCGGCCTGGACGCGCGGCGCGGCGTCTTCTACGTCAGCGAGGTGACCGGCGGCGAGATCAGCCGGGGTCGGGTCGACACGCCGCTGGCGCGAGCATGGTTGGGCGGCAACGACACCGACGGCCGGATCACCGCGCGCGGCATCACCGTCGACCGGCAGGGTCGGGTCTACATCGCCGGTGGGCCGAACCGGACGAGCGACCCGGCCCGGCCGGACCGCCCGGACCTGTGGGTGTACTCGAGCGAGGGCCGGCTGCTGGCCGCCCTCCAGGTCCCGGCCGGCGGGGCGTTCCTGAACGACGTGACGATCGGCCCCGACGGGGCCGCCTACTTCACCGATTCCTCCCCGACGCCGCGCATCTTCCGGGTCGCCCAGGACCGGTCCGGCTGGTCGGTCACCCTCTGGCGGGACGCGACCGCGACCATCCCGACGCAGGCCGGTTTCAACCTCAACGGCATCGTCGCCACCCCGGACGGGCGGGCCCTGCTGGCCGTGCAATCGGTGACGGGCCGCCTGTGGCGGTTCGACCTGCGGTCCGACCGGATCGACCCGGTGCCGGTGACCGGTGGGGCCGACCTGACCGGCGGTGACGGCCTGGTCCGCCACGGCGCGACACTGTATGTGGTGCGCAACTTCCCGCGGCAGCTGGTCACCCTCCGGCTGACCGACGGGTTCGCCCGGGCCACCCTGGTGTCCGCGGTCGCGACCGACGCCGACCGGGTGTTCACCACTGCCGCCTACGACCGGGGCCGGTTGCTCGCGGTGGACAGCCGGTTCGACGACGGGCCCGCCGCGGTGCCGCCGTACGAGGTGGTCGCCCTGCCGGTGCGCTGAGTCGGGCGGCCGGGCGGCGGTGACGCCCGGCCGCCCG
>NZ_JBMDXT010000458.1:0-8584 GCF_048594475.1 Nakamurella sp.
GACCGAGATGATCCTGATCTCCGACCCGGCCCTGCCGCCCGTCCACGCCGAGTTCCGGTACCGCAGCGACGACCCGTTCGCGATCCAGTTGCTGCTGTCGGTCGACCAGAGCCCGGCGGTCAGCTGGGTGTTCGGCCGGGAACTGTTGGCCGACGGCGTCGCCGGCCCCGCCGGCATCGGTGACGTGCAGATCTTCCCGGTGCACGACGGCACGGTCATCGAGCTGCGCTCGGGCGAGCAGTCGGCCCGCCTGCTGGCCCACACCCCGGACGTGGGTGCGTTCCTGGACCGCTCCCTGCAGCTGGTGCCGGCGGGGTCGGAGTCCGCGTACTTCGAGGTCGAGTCGGACCTGCGCAGCCTGCCGGTGCACGACACGTTCGAGGCCTGAACCGAGGCCCGCCCGCGGCGATCCCGGTGATCGTCGCGCCCGTCCGGACGTGTGCCCGGACATGACTCCGAACGCGTGCGCATCAACCGGATCCGCGGGGCGAACCGCCCCCGCCGGACCCGGGCCCATCGAGGGGGTGGGCAGCCATGGGGATGGCTCGATGCAGGCGCCGAGGGGCTTCGACACCGCGGTCGACAACACGGGAGTGGTGCCCGGTTTGGAACCCGCGCAGGGTGTCGGTTAGAGTTGCCGGGCTCGCGCAGCCGGGAACGGCGGCGAGAGCGGTGCGGACGTAGCGCAGCTGGTAGCGCATCACCTTGCCAAGGTGAGGGTCGCGGGTTCGAATCCCGTCGTCCGCTCGGAAGAGGTCCCGGCAACAAGCACCTCCGGATCCTCCGATGGTGGGATGGCCGAGAGGCGAGGCAACGGCCTGCAAAGCCGTGTACACGGGTTCGAATCCCGTTCCCACCTCCATCCGTCCCACCGACGGTCCCGGGCGATTAGCTCAGCGGGAGAGCGCTTCCCTGACACGGAAGAGGTCACTGGTTCAATCCCAGTATCGCCCACCACCTGCCCCTCTGATCTGGGGCAACGCTTCGGCGGCGACCGGCCTGCCAGTTGTCCGTCGTCCTAGGTGCTGGGAATCCAGAGCGCGGCCGACGATTCCTGCCCGGCGACCCAGGACCGATTGTTGATGGCCGACGTGGTCGTGTACCCGCTCGAGGTCCCGCCGGTCTGCGGCAATTCGGTGACGGCCTGGTGGGACGGGCTCCAGACGAACGCGGTGGTGCGGCCACTCTGGTCGTCCCAGTAGCCGGCGATCCGGCCGAGATCGTTGATGCCGGTGGCGTGGGAGTAGACGTCCGGCAACCCGGCGATGGTCTGCATCTGTCCGGACCTCGGGTCCCACCGGAACGCCCGGTCGGTGAAGTCACCGACGTCGTTGGTGTACCCGACCACCTCGCCGCGGTTGTTGATGCCTGTGGCGAACGACACGACGCTCCCGGGCAGCACCCCGAGATCGCGCATCTGTCGTGAGCGGGGGTCCCAGCGGAAGGCGTGCGTCAGGAAGTCGCCGGTGCGGGCGTTTCCGACGATCTGCCCGGAATCGTTGACCGCCGTCGCGGTCGACGAATCCCCGCCGAGCGTGCCCAGGTCGCTCATCCGCGCGGTGCGCGGATCCCAGCTGAACGCATGCATGCGGCCGTCCGCGGTCTCCGATTCCCCGACCACGAGCCCTCGGTTGTTGACGGCATACGCGGTGGAGTAGGAGCCGCCGAGGGTGCCCAGATCCGTCATCCGGTGATCGGCCGGGTCCCACCGGAAGGCATGCCGGACGGTGCCGACGTCGGACGTCCCGACGATCTGCCCGCGATCGTTGATCCCGTACGCGATCGATGTCGGGCCGCCGAGAGTGCCGAGGTCGACCTTCTGCCGCGTCGTGGCCCGCCAACTGAAGGCGTGCCCGCCGGACTCGCCGACCACCACCGCGGCATCGTTGAGATCGTTGATGACGGCCGGGAAGCCCAGCACCAGCTGGTGGTACGTCCTCGCCGGGCCCGGCCGGTCGGGGCCGCTGCCGACCGCCGCGCCGGCGGTGGTCGTCGCCGCCGGCGCCGCGAAGAGCATGGCCAGCACGACGACGGCGGCGATCCGGCGCAGGGCGGTGAAAACTATCTGGGGATGCATGCCCGGTCCTTTCGGGTTGACTTCAGGCGCGGGCCCCTACCCCCCCAAGGCGACGACGCCACTTCACTCACCCCACCACGTCAGTCGGACCCGAGACAGGGGCCAACGTCCTTCCGGCCCGCCGCTCGACCGCCCAGCCCGCGCCCAGCCCGATCGCCCAGCCCGATCGCCCGGCCCGATCGCCGGCCCTCACCGCGCCCCGCCGCCGGCCCGGTAATCCGCTGGCGCCGCAACTCCCGCCTGAGGATCATCAAAAGTGATCTATGCCACAAAAGCCGCGAAGGGGACGGATGGCTCATGGGGACGTTCGAGAACCGGGTGACCGGTGACAACGAGACGGCGATCCTGGGGATCAGCGAGCGGTACACCGGCGTCTGGGGGGAATCCCGCGGCGGGGCGTCGGGCGTCTACGGCCGCAGCCCGGCCTGGCACGGCGTCTTCGGCGAGAGCGAGACCAACACCGGGGTCCTGGGGCAGAGCCGGACGCTGTACGGGGTGCACGGGGTCAGCACGAGCTCGACGGGCACCATCGGGCAGAGCACGTCGGGTTTCGGCGTCCACGGCACCAGCGCCTCGAATACCGGCGTCGTCGGCCGGAGCACCTCGGGCGTAGGGGTCGAGGGCGGCAGCGACCGGGGCGACGGGGTCGTCGGCCGGGGCCGCCGCGGGGTCGTCGGCGTGAGTGAGACCTACCAGGGCGTGTTCGGCTCGAGCCGGGACAACGCCGGCGTGGTCGGGGAGAGCGAGGCGTTCCACGCGGTGTTCGGCGTCAGCCGCAGCATCAACAACGCCGGCGTGTTCGGCGGCAACACCGGCGGTGGCTGGGCGGGCATGTTCGACGGCCGGGTCTCGGTGTCCGGCAACCTGTACGTCGGCGGGGACGTCCGCCCCCTCGGGGCCGACGTCGCGGAGGAGTTCGAGGTGGAGACGGGCGCGACGGTACTTCCCGGCATGGTCGTCCGGCTCGGCGACGGCGGCGGCCTCGAACCCGCGGACCGGCCCTACGAGACGGCCGTGATCGGGATCGTCTCCGGCGCCCCCGGTTTCCGTCCGGCGATGGTGCTGGACACCGGCGGCGGCGGGTCCCGGCTGCCGGTCGCGCTCGTCGGCAAGGTGATGTGCTGGGTCGACGCCGACCGGGGTCCGGTGCGCCGCGGGGACCTGCTCACCTCCTCGCCCACCCCGGGCCACGCGATGTGCGCGGACGCCGGCCGGGCCGTCGGGTCGCTCGTGGGCAAGGCCCTGGGTGTGCTGCCGCACGGCCAGGCGCTGCTCCCCGTCCTGACGATGCTGCGCTGATGGACGCCGCACTGGTCAACTCCAGCCTGGTCCGCCCGGGTCAGCGGGACTGGAGCCTGCGGGCGATCGCGGCCGAGCGGGGCACCCCGAAGTACTCGCTGCGCGCGCTGCTGGCCCAGCGCGACCGGACCGTCGTCTCGTCGTGGGCGGTGTGCCTGCTGACCTACCCGGGGAGCACCCCGAAACTGACGATGCCGATGGACTGGTTCGACCGGATGTTCTTCGAACCGGACGGGGTCGCCGCCTACTTCCGCACGATGAGCGGCGGCCGGCTGCTGGTCGAGTGGCAGGTCTTCGGGCCGCTCCCGCTGATGACCTTCCAGCAGAAGCAGCAATCGGCCAAGGCCGGCACCGAGGACGCCGACTACACCCGGCTGGCCAAGGCCCGGGGGATACCGCTGGACCAGTTCGACCACGTGATGTGGCTGCCCGACGACGGCGTCTCCACCGCCGGGACGGCGGCCGGGACGAAGAACCGGTTCGTCGGGGCCCAGGACGTCGCCCCGCAGCTGGCCTGCCACGAGATGACCCACACGTTCGGCGTCTGCTCGCACGCCGACCGGTCCGCCCTCGACGACTACGCCGACCCGTTCTGCATGATGGGCCGACCGAGCGTCGCCCGGACCTTCCAGAGCCCGGCGCTCGCCTGGCCCGGTCGTTACCAGCACGGCATGTGCGGGCCCGGCCTGATCGCCCCCTACCTGCTGGCCGCCGGCTGGCTGGACTATGGCCGCAACGTCACGCACCTCCAGGTGGCAGACCTGGCCGACGCCGTGGGCCTGTCCTACCCGCTGGCGTGCAACGCCGGCGCCCCGCCGATCGGGGACGGCCGGCGCATCGCCATCACCGTCGGCGAACTCCCCCGCCGGGCCGGGGCCGACGCCCAGGTCTGGGTGGAGTACCGCCGGCCCGAGGGGTTCGACCGGGGCATCGCCGCGCCGCCGGGCGGGGCGGCCGACCTGCCGGCCACCGGCGGGCTCGTCGTGCACACCGTCGGCTACGGGTCGCAACGGTGCCCGGACGCCCTCCGGGCCACGGTCATGTCCTGGCATCCGGCCGTCGTGGGGCAGACCGTCCCGCTGCCGGGCTACGCCCGGACGCTGCAGGTCACGGCGGTCGACGACGCCCGCCGGGAGGTCACGCTGACCGTGCGGTGACCGCGCGCGACCGTCGGTCACCGTCGGGTACGGCCCGCGATCGCTGCGCCGCCCGATCGGTGGATCCTCGCCGTTCGTGTCCATTTGATTACGCAGCGCTGCCGCGGACCGGTACCGTACCTGCATGACCTCCCGCTGGCGACGAGCCTGCATCGCGGCCGGGGCCGCGCTCGCCCTGGTCCTGACGGCCGGCCCGGCCCAGGCCGCCACGGCGAATCCGGCCACGCCGGATCAGACGTCCACGGACCCGGCCGTCCCGGCCTTGCCCGACCCGGCGATCGCGGCCCGGCCCGACCCGGCCGACCCGGCCTTGCCCGACCCGGCCGACCCGGCTGGGCCGGCCGACCTGGGCGGAGACGTCCAGAATCAGGCCATCGGCCTCGTGCTGTTGCGGCTGACCCTGCGGACCGCCACGGGCACGTTCGGCACCGCCGCGACGGGCATCACGTTCGAGCCGACGCTCACCGGCTGCCGGCTGACGGTCCCGGGCGTGATCACCTTCCCGGGTCCGGACGACGCCGATCCCGACCCGGCCATCGTCGGCTCGGCCACCGCCGTCACCACCGCCTCCGTCGCCGCGCCGTGCGCGGACGCCCAGCGCGTCCCGCCGGGCACCTACGCCGACACCTTCACCTGCACCGGCACGTTCACCGGCACGATCCTGGACGTCCCGGTCACCGCGCCGCTGTCCTACCGGGGCACCACCGCGGTCGGCGGCGCCATCAACGCCACGCTGACCATCAGCGGCTTCCTGGCCGGCGCCTCCCTGGTCGCCGACGGCCGGGTCCTGCAGGGCGGCTCCTACTCCGGCATCGTCTGGGCCTGAGCGCTCGGCCGGTCGCCGGCACCGTCGGGTCGGAACGGACCCTGATCGTCGCCCTCCCCCGGTTCACGCTCCTTGCGCCGCAGCAGCAGGGCGGTGGCCCCCAGCAGCAGCACCAGCACGCCCAGGACCGCGACCTCCCACATCGCGTCGGAGAACGGCGTCCCGGTGCCGATCTCGTCGGCCGCCTTGACCGACAGCACGACGATCTCCTTGATCGAGGCGATGATGCCGACCAGCAGGAAGGGCTCGGCGATCAGCTCGCGCCGGGCGATGGTGATCCGCACCGCGAACAGCAGCTCGACGACGATGAACACCAGCAGCAGCGTGTCCAGCATCTCCAGCGCCGCCTTGGCCGCGTCCGATTCGCTGAACAGGGCCGGCACCTGCCGGGCGGCCATCACGAACGCGCCGATCGCGAGCACCAGCAGGAACGCGGCGATGCCGATGTAGACGACGCCCTCGGCCACCTCCAGCGCCCGGTTGCCGGCCCGCACCAGCGGCGGCACCTTCGCGTCCGTGGTCTCGTCGGCCGTCGAGTCGGCGGGCTGGTCGGGCCCGCGGTCCGGTGGGCGGCGGGACGGGCGGCCGGGGGCTGGGGCGTTCGTCGGAACCTCCGTCGGTACGTCCGCCGGCCCGGCCCGCGGTGTGGTCGTGATCCGCGCGTGCGGGTCAGGACCTGCAGTCAACACCGGCGCGGGCGGTCCGGCGACCCGACGTCACGAGCCGCAGTCGGGCTCCACCACGATGACCCCGCGACGGGGCCGCGGCGACCTGTAGTCCTCGACCCGCAGCAGCCGGGTGGCCAGCTCCCCGGCCCCGGCCGCGTCGGGCACCTCGCTCGACGCCAGGTCGCCGCGCACGGTGACGGGCCCGAGCGTCAGGGTGGCGGCACAGGTGAAGTCGGTGGTCTCGAAGGCCGGCACCGGCGCGACCGGCCGCACCTGCCCGGTGATCGTCACCGTCACCCGGCACCCGTCGATCGCCCCGAACACGACCCCGGACGGGACCACCTCGTGGTACCCCTCCCCGAGCCGCAGGCTGCCGTAGATGTCGAAGACCGGGGTCGACTCCCCCTCCTCCTCGATCTCGCGGACGACGGTGGGGAAGGTGAAGTCGCGGCCGGCGAGCTCGCGCCAGCTGCGCACGCCGAACCGGATCGAGTGCAGGCGCAGCATGGGCTCGTCGTCGGCCAGCTCCCCCAGCGTCACCGGCCCGAGCGGCACCGAGATCTCATGCACCAGCAGCGGTTCGGGCCCCTCCGCCTCACCCCACCGGATCGTGCCGGTCAGCTCCGCCCCGGGGGCCGGGTCCGGCCCCGACCCGGCGGGCGTCCACCGCAGGTGCTCAGGCACTGGCCCCGTACGCCTTCTTCACGGCCGCCTTCTGTTCCTCGCTCAGGCCCGACATGTTCGCCTGCCGGACATCGTTGACGATCTCGGCGATGGCCGCGGGGAGCGAATCCACGGTGAACCGCTGCTTGATCGCCCGGTACTCCAGCGGGATGCCCTGCTGGTTGTACAGCTCGTAGAACACGTTGATGCCGCCGGAGTCGGTGGGCGGCTTGTCCGGACCGGGCAGCTCCTTGCCGACCACGACCGACATGGCGCCGCCGGTGCCCAGCAGCACCCGCTCGACGAAGTCGGTGTAGTCCCCGGTGATCAACCGGTCCCCCCGCGGTCGGGCCTCCAGCTTGGCCGGGATCTTGCCATCGCCGACGGCGGTGGCCTTGTCCTTGCGGGTCTCCTCGACCCAGTACGCCGGCTCCAGGTACTTGGTCTTCTTGAACAGATCACCGATGCCGCGGACGAAGTCCTTCGGCGGCGGGTCGCTCGCCAGGTGGTGCGGGGCGGTCGCGGCCAGCAGCCCGTAGGGGCTCATCTTGATCAGGAACGGAACCGCGTTCTTGACCACCGACGTCGTCCCACCGCTGGTCTGGTGCAGGGTGTCGCCCAGCAGGTAGCTGTAGATCAGACCCAGCAGGCCGAGGAAGGCCTTCCGCGCCGTCGGACCCAGTGTGGTGATCCAATGGTCCTTGGGTGCCGTCGCGAACTTCTCGTCCATGAACGCCACCACCTCGGCGACGATCGGGAGGAGCTGCTGCCGGGCCGCGGACGGTGGCGCGACCTGGACCTTGCCGACCGGCAGGATCGTGGTGGCGAAGAACTCCAACAGGGCCGCCGGCAGCACCCCGACGGTGGCCTGCAGGTAGATGTCGTCCTGGATGCCGCTGGTCAGGTACTCCTTGACCAGGGTCTCCACCTCGCCGTAATCGGCCCCCAACCAGGCCTTGAGGTCGGCGACCGGCACCCCGGTGAAGTAGCCGGCCTTCGCCGGCGCCCCGAGCTGGTGCATGCTGCCGCTCTGCGCCTGGGTCAGGGCCGCCCGGAGCTGGTCCCGCAGGCCGAAGGCCAGCGTGCTGATGCGGGCATTGGCGGCCGGCGCGAGCTCGTCGACCGCGGCGGTGACGAACTCGATCTTGGTCCGGGGTTCGGACGGCGTCCCGGTGACGTAGCCCAGTTCGGTCAGCTTGGTCACGATGGGCGTCCGGTCGACCGTGCCGCTGTGGTCGCTGTCCAGCCGGACGTCGGTGCCCTTGCCGCCCATGTCGGTGCCGTAGGGCACGCCGCCGTCCAGGAACGATTTGATCGCCGGCGTGACCTTGCCCGCCGCCTTGACGTAGGTCAGTGTGTTCGCGGCGGGACCCAGGCTGGGCACCGTCAGCTCGGCCTCGAAGCCGACCTGGCGCCGCAGCCGATCGGCGCCCGGGCCGGGCCCCGATCCGAGCGCCGGATCGGGGTCGGGAGCGGCCGGCGCCGGCCGGCGCAGCAGCCGCAACGCGTCGTCGGCGACCCGATCCGCCTGCGCCTCGGCCGGATCCGCCGCCCGGCCGATCACCGGACCGGACCCGGCGGACGGCCCGGACCCGGCCGCCGGGGCGAGGGTGTGGGCCAGTTCGTGGGCCAGCAGCCGCCGGCCGGCGCCGGTCTGCGGAGCGTAGGTGCCGGCACCGAAGAAGATGTCGCGGCCGAGCGTGAACGCCGTGGCCTGCACCGACCGGGCCAGCCGGGCCGGCTCGGCGCCGGTGTGGATGCGGACCGCGCTCAGGTCGGCCCCCATCGCCCGGCCCATCGGCCCGGCCACGGACTCGGGCAGCGGCCGGCCCTGGCCGCGCAACCGGGACAGGGCCCCGCCGATCTCCGGCCCGACGGGCGACCCGCCGAGCGG
>NZ_JBMDXT010000459.1:0-24934 GCF_048594475.1 Nakamurella sp.
GCCCGGCCATGTCGCCCAGGGCCCGGGTCGCGGCCAGCCGCCGGATCAACCCGGGCGCCGCCCGGACCCAGCCCACCCGCAGGCCGCCCCAGACCGACTTGGACACCGAGCCCAGCGAGAGCACGGTGGCGCCGGCGGTCGCTCCGGCCCCGGTGTCGAACGCGGCCATCGGCGGCGGCAGCGCGGCCGCCCCCGCGAACGGCATGTCCCGGAACGACTCGTCGGCCAGCACCAGCGCCTTGGCCGGCCGGGCCGCCGCCACCACGGCCTCCCGGGTCGCCGCGTCCATCAGCGCGCCCGTCGGGTTCTGGAAGTCGGGCATCAGGTACGCCAGCCGCGCGGCCGACTGGCGCAGGGCGGCGCCCAGCAGGTCGACGTCCCAGGCCGCGTCGGGTCGCTCGCCCAGCCCGACCGGCACCGGGGTGCGCCGGCGGTCCCGGACCGCGTCCAGGGCCACCGGGTAGGTGGGGCACTCGATGACCACCCGGTCGGCCGGGCCGGAGAGCGTGTCCAGCACCAGGGTGAAGGCGTGCTGCGCGCCGGAGGTGATCAGGATCTGCTCGGCCGTGGTCGGCACGCCGGCCGCGGTGTACCGGGCGGCGACGACGTCGCGCAGCTCGGGCAGCCCGAACGGCAGGTACCCGTCCGTGCCCAGGTAGCGGGGGAGGAGCTCGCCCGTCGCGGTGGCGATCGCGCCGGTCAGGGCGGCCGGGGCCGGCAGGCAGGCCGTGGTCAGGTCGATCATCCCGGCCGCGCGCTCGAGCTCGTCGTGCCAGCCGATGCCGTCCCGCCACCCGAAGATGCCGCCGGCCGCGTAGCTCAGCCCGGCGGCGCGGGCCGGCCCGGTCCCGGCCGGGCGCACCGGGGCGGCCGGGTCGTCCGGCAGCCGCACGGTGCTGCCCGAACCGCGCCGGGACACCAGCCAGCCCTGGTCCCGCAGCTGGGCGTAGGCGGCGTTGACCGTCGTCCTGGACACCCGCAGCGCGGCCGACAGCTCGCGTTCGGACGGCAGCCCGGTGCCCACCGCGAGCCGGCCGTCCAGGACCGCGGCCCGGATCCGGTCGGCCAGGCTGCGGTACGCCGGCTGGTCCCGGCCGTCCGGGTCGGGTCCGAGCCGCTTGGCCAGGGTGGAAGCGGATACGCGAGTGGTCTGGGCCATCGGACCAGTTTCCGGCAACTGGTACTGGATTGCCAGACCACATCCGCGGAAAGTGGTCGGCATGCGGTTGCTCACCCCCATCCCGCCGGACCGCCGGCCCCGCCGCTTCGCCCAGCTGCTGGCCGGCCTGGTGCTCTACGGGTTCACCATGGGCCTGATGGTCCGGGCCGTCCTGGGTCTCGACCCGTGGGACGTGTTCCACCAGGGCCTGACGGCACTGGTCAACCGGTGGATCCCGCTGTCCTACGGCGCCGTCATCACCATCGTGTCGGTGCTCGTCCTGCTGCTGTGGATCCCCTTGCGGCAGCGGCCGGGCATCGGCACCGTCGCCAATGCGGCGATCATCGGGTTCACCGTCGACCTGACGCTGTGGGTGATCCCGCCGGTGGACGACCTCACGCTCCGGATCGGCCTGCTGGTGGTCTCGGTGGCCGGCAACGCGCTGGCCGGCGCCCTGTACATCGGGGCCGGCCTCGGCCCGGGCCCGCGGGACGGGCTGATGACCGGACTGGTCGCCCGCGGGATCGGATCGGTCCGGGTGGTCCGGACCGCGATCGAGGTCACCGTGCTGGGCGTCGGGTGGGTGCTCGGCGGCGTCGTCGGCGTCGGCACCGTGGTCTACGCGCTGGCCATCGGGCCGCTGCTGCACGTGCTCCTGCCTCGCCTGCAGGTGGGGGGCCGGGCGGATCGCGCGGCCACCTCCCCGGAGCTGCCGGACGATGTGATCTACCAGGAAGAGGCCAGGTAGCGCCGGGACCGGGCGGCCCGGCCGTTTAATCTCAGGCGCATGGAAACCCTGTTCGGCACGCTGCACGTCGTGGCGGCCGTGTTCATCGTCGGACCCATGGCCATCCTGCCGATGACCGGCATGCGGGCGATCCGGGCCGGGCAGGGCCGGCAGGTGGAGGCGCTGGCCCGGACCACGTTCGTCTTCAGCCTGCTCTCGCTGCTGGTCGTCGTCCTCGGCTTCGGCATCCTGCCCTACAGCCGGTACGGCACCACGGTGACCACCCCCTGGGTGCTGGCCTCGTTGATCATCTACGTGGTCGCGCTGCTGCTGAGCCTGTTCGGCGTGGTGCCGGCGATGCGGGCGGCCGCCGAGCAGCTGGCCGCCGTGCCGGCCGGCTCGATGCCCGGGCCCGACCTGGCAGCCGCCGCCCGGCGCGCGTACGGCCGGGTGGCCATGTTCTCCGGCCTGGCCTCCCTGCTGCTCGTCGTCATCGTCGTGCTGATGGCGTGGAAGCCGTGAGCCCGCACGACCCGGTCATCGGGGTGCTGGCCCTGCAGGGCGACGTCCGGGAGCACCTGATCACGCTGGCCGGGCTGGGCGTCACCGCCCGACCCGTCCGCCGGCCGGCCGAGCTGGCCGACATCGACGGCATCGTGCTGCCCGGCGGCGAGTCGACGACCATGTGCCGGCTGCTGGACGTGTTCGAGCTGCGCGCCCCGCTGTCGGCCAGGTTGGGCGAGGGCCTGCCGGCGTTCGGCTCGTGCGCCGGGATGATCGTGCTGGCCACCTCGATCCTGGACGGCCGGCCCGACCAACTGCCGCTCGCCGCGATCGACATCGTGGTCCGCCGCAACGCCTTCGGCCGTCAGGTCGACTCGTTCGAGACCGACCTGACCGTCGACGGCATCCCGGGGGAGCCGATGCGCGCGGTCTTCATCCGGGCCCCCTGGGTGGAACGGGCCGGACGCGACGTGCAGGTGCTGGCCCGGGTCGGCGACCACCCGGTGGCCGTGCGCCAGCGCTCGGTGCTGGCCACCGCGTTCCACCCCGAGGTGGCCGGCGACGACCGCCTGCACCGGCTGTTCCTGGACATGGTGACCGGTCCCGCGTCGTAGGATCGTCAGTCGGGCTCGGCGCAGCGGTGCTGTCCGGGCCAGAGCGCAACGACGAAGCGACGTATCGAGGGGTTCCGGCAAGCGATGAGTGGCCACTCCAAATGGGCGACGACCAAGCACCAGAAGGCGGCCAAGGACGCCAAGCGGGGCAAGCTGTTCGCCAAGCTGATCAAGAACATCGAGGTCGCGGCGCGCACCGGCGGTGGTGACCCGGACGGGAACCCGACGCTGTTCGACGCCATCCAGAAGGCCAAGAAGTCCTCGGTGCCCAACGACAACATCGACCGCGCGGTCAAGCGCGGGTCGGGTGCCGAGGCCGGCGGCGTCGAGTACCAGGCGATCACCTACGAGGGCTACGGCCCCAACGGCGTCGCGATCATGATCGAGTGCCTCACCGACAACCGGAACCGGGCCGCCTCCGAGGTCCGGGTGGCCGTCACCCGCAACGGCGGCAGCATGGCCGACCCGGGCAGCGTCTCGTACCTGTTCAGCCGCAAGGGCGTCGTGCTGGTGCCGCGCGAGGCCAACGGCTCGACTGTGGATGAGGACGAGCTCACCCTGGCCGTGCTGGACGCCGGTGCCGAGGACGTCAACGACCTGGGCGACACGTTCGAGGTGGTCTCCGAGGCGACCGACCTGGTGGCCGTGCGCACCGCGGTCACCGAGGCGGGCTTCGAGTACGACTCGGCCGACCAGTCCTTCCTGCCGTCGGTCGAGGTCCCGCTGGACCTCGACGGGGCCCGCAAGGTGGTCAAGCTGATCGACGCCATCGAGGACCTGGACGACGTGCAGAACGTCTACACCAACGCCGACATCTCCGACGAGATCGCCGAGCAGCTCGACAACGAGTGAGGCGCGCCCGGAGCGCGCGGTGACCCGGGGCCGACGCTGCGCACGGTCCGGCGTCGGGTCATACTCCGTTCGGTGATCGGGTGTCCCTCGTCGGGGGGGCGACGCGTCACGGATGCGGGACCTCCGGCCCTGTCCGGCGGTGCCGTCCGTGGGCGAAGGTCACCGGGTTTTGTGTCCCGCCGCCGTAGGAGGCCGATGTTGTCCGCGCCCGTCACCACGCCCGTCGCCACGCCCGTCAGCACCGCACCGCCCGTGCTCTCGCCCGCGTCGGAGGCCGTGGTCAAGGCCACCGCCGCCGTCGTCGCCGAGCATGCCGAGGCGATCACCGCCGTGTTCTACCCGAACATGTTCGCGGCCCACCCCGAGCTGCTCCGGGTGTTCAACCAGGGCAACCAGGCCTCCGGCGAGCAGAGCAAGGCGCTGGCGGCGTCCGTGGTGGCCTTCGCGGTCAGCCTCATCGATCCGGACGCGCCCTCGTTCGACCACGTCCGGACCCGGATCGCGTACAAGCACGTGTCCCTGGGCATCACCCCGGAGCAGTACCTGATCGTCGGGCAGTACCTGATCGGGGCGGTCGCCGAGGTCCTGGGCGACGCGGTCACCCCGGAGATCGCCGCCGCCTGGACCGAGGTCTACTGGCTGTTCGCGGTCACCCTGATCGCCGAGGAGGCCCGGCTCTACCAGCAGGCCGGCGTCGACCCGCACCGTCCGCTCCGGCCCTACCGGATCGCCCGCCGGATCGCCGAGACGCAGGACGTGGTGTCCCTGGTCCTGGAACCCGCCGACGGCGGCCCGCTGCCGGCCATGCAGCCCGGCCAGTACGTCTCCGTCTTCGTCGACCTGCCCGACGGCAGCCGCCAGCCGCGCCAGTACACGGTCTCCTCGACCGCGTTCGGCACCCGCCTGCAGATCACCGTGAGCCGGGTCAAGGGTGTCGACGGCGCTCCCGACGGCCGGGTCTCCAACTACCTCAACGATCAGGCCAAGGTCGGTGACGTCCTCGAGATCAGCGCCCCGGCCGGGGATTTCGTCATCGGGGACGATCAGGCGCCGCTGCTGCTGGCCAGCGCCGGGGCCGGGATCACCACGGTGCTGCCGATCGTCGAGCACCTGGCCAGGACCCAGCCGGAACGGCAGGTCATCATCGCGCACGCCGACCGCACGGCCGGCGACCACGCGCTGCGCGAGACCGTGCTGCACGTGGCCCGGCACATCGACAACGTCACCGCCTACTCCTGGTACGAGACCATCGACCCGGACGACACCGACTCCGCGCAGGGCTACATGGACCTGTCCGGCCTGGACCTGCCGCCGGATCTGCAGGTCTTCACCTGCGGTCCGCTGCCGTTCATGCGGCACGTGCGGGCAAGCCTGCTGGAGCGGGGCGTGCCGCCGGAGAACATCCGCTACGAGGTGTTCGGCCCGGACCTGTGGGGGCCGACGCTGGACCGCGCCGCCGGCTGAGTCCGCGCGGCCGCCCGGTCCGGTCCTCGGCGTCGGCGCGCCGACGCCGGGGCCGCGCGGTGTCCGGGTAGCGTCCGTTCGGACAGGTGTTCGCCGACCGGTGCCCTTCGAGGAGGCGTCGCCGGGACCCACGGGACATCGAACGGAATCGACCGGGCGCGGAGGTGCAGGGGTGCGGGTGCTGGGCGTCGACCCCGGGCTGACCCGGTGCGGGGTGGGCGTCGTCGACGGCGGACCCGGCCAGGCTCCGCGGGCGGTCGAGGTCGCCGTGGTCCGCACGCCGGCCGACGCCGAGCTCGCGGTGCGGCTGCTGCAGATCGCCGAGCGCGTCGAAGAGATGATGGACCGGCACCGGCCGGACACCGTCGCGATCGAGCGCGTGTTCAGCCAGCAGAACGTGCGCACGGTGATGGGTACCGCCCAGGCCAGCGGGGTGGTCGCGCTGGCCGCCGCCCGCCGGGGCATTCCGGTCGCCTGGCACACGCCCAGCGAGGTCAAGGCCGCCGTCTCCGGTCACGGCAACGCCGACAAGGCGCAGGTCACGGCCATGATCACCCGGCTGCTCCGGCTCACCGAGGCGCCGAAGCCGGCCGACGCGGCGGACGCGCTCGCGCTGGCCCTGTGCCACCTGTGGCGCTCGCCCATGCAGTCCCGGCTGGCGGTCGCCGCGAAGGCGCAGGCCGCGTCGGGGCCGGGGCCGTCGGTGTCCCGGGGGAGGATGGGCCGGTGATGAGCTCGTGATCAGTTCCGTCCGCGGCGAGGTGCTCGCCATCGCCCTCGACCATGCGGTCATCGAGGTCGGCGGCGTCGGCCTGGCCGTGCGCACCACCCCGGCCACGCTGGCCGAGCTGCGTCGCGGCGAGACGGCCCGGCTGTGGACCACCCTGGTGGTCCGGGAGGACTCGCTCACCCTGTTCGGCTTCGCCACCGCTCCCGGCAAGGAGCTGTTCGAGCTGGTGCAGTCGGTCAGCGGGGTCGGCCCCAAGATCGCGCTGGCGCTGCTCGCGGTGCTCGACCCGGACGAGCTGCAGCGCGCGCTGTCCACCGGCGACACCGCGGCGTTGTGCCGGGCTCCCGGGATCGGCAAGAAGGGCGCCGAACGGCTGGTGCTCGAACTGAAGGACAAAGTGGGTACGGCCGGGCCGTCCACCCCCGCGGTCAACGGCTCCGGCGGGTCGGCCGGCCCGGCCGCGCCGGTGACGGCGTGGCGCCCGCAGGTGACCGACGCGCTGCTGGGCCTGGGCTTCACCGTCAAGCAGGCCGACGACGCGGTCGCCGCGGTCGCCGCGCAGGACGAGCCCGCGGCCGCCTCCGGCGACGTCGCCGTCCTGCTGCGCCGCTCGCTGGCCCTGCTGGGACGCAACCGATGACGCCGCCCGGCCCGCCCCCGCCGGACGGTCCCGACCCCGATCCGGAGGATCTGGTCGTCCCCGTCGCACTGCCCGGCGACTCCGACGTCGAGGCCTCGCTGCGGCCGCGGTCGCTGGGGGAGTTCGTCGGCCAGCAGAAGGTCCGCGAGCAGCTGGACCTGGTGCTGACCGGGGCCAAACTGCGCGGCACCCCGCCCGACCACGTCCTGCTGGCGGGGCCGCCCGGGCTGGGCAAGACGTCGCTGTCGATGATCATCGCCGCCGAGCTCGGCGCGGCCCTGCGCCTGACGTCCGGTCCGGCCCTGGAACGGGCCGGCGACCTGGCCGCGATCCTGTCCAACCTGGTCGAGGGTGACGTGCTGTTCATCGACGAGATCCACCGCATCGCCCGCCCCGCCGAGGAGATGCTGTACCTGGCGATGGAGGACTTCCGCATCGACGTGATGGTCGGCAAGGGGCCGGGGGCGACCTCGATCCCCCTGGACATCGCGCCGTTCACCCTGGTCGGAGCCACGACGCGGTCCGGCCAGTTGACCGGGCCGCTGCGCGATCGGTTCGGCTTCACCGCCCACATGGAGTTCTACTCGGCCGACGAGCTGACCACGGTGATCCGGCGCAGCGCCACCATCCTGGGCGTCGACCTGCGGGCCGACGGAGCCACCGAGATCGCCCGCCGGTCCCGGGGCACGCCCCGGATCGCCAACCGGCTGCTGCGCCGGGTGCGCGACTACGCCCAGGTCCGGGCGAACGGCGCGATCACCCGCCAGGTGGCCCGGGACGCGCTGGCCGTCTACGACGTCGACGAGCTGGGCCTGGACCGGCTCGACCGGTCCGTGCTGACGGCGCTGTGCCGCTCGTTCGGCGGTGGCCCGGTGGGCCTGACCACCCTGGCCATCGCGGTCGGCGAGGAACCCACCACCGTCGAGGAGGTGTGCGAGCCGTTCCTGGTGCGGGTCGGCATGCTCGCCCGCACCCAGCGCGGCCGCGTCGCCACCCCGGCGGCCTGGGAACACCTGGGGCTGGCCCAGCTCCGGGAGGACTCCATCGCGGCCGAGGCGACGCTGTTCGACGGTCTGGCCCCCTAGTCGGCCGAGCGGCGAGGCCGGCATGGAGGCGGTAGGACCGGGCGCAGGCAATCTGGCGACGGAGGAGCCTGATCGGCCAGCGCGGTCCTAGACCCTCGGCCGGCGGCCCGCCAGGGCCGGTTCCCACCGGCCGGAAGCCGCTTCTCGATCCGGCGGCCCGGCCGGTAGATGTTGCCGGTGTGAAGGTCGGCGTCGACGGGTTCTGCTATCACCGCTGGTTCGGCCAGGCCTATCCCGGGTTGGAGGCGGTCCCGGACACCGCGATGAGCGTGCTGGACGTCGTCGACCGGGCCGCTGCCCTCGGCGCCGACGGGCTGGCCGTCGAATCCTTCATGCTGCCCGACGGGCCGGGCGCCGCGGACCGGTTGGCCGGCCCGCTCGGCGAGCGTGCCCGCGCGGCCGGGTTGGATCTGCTGTGGGCGTGGGGCCATCCCGACGGGCTGGGCTCGGGCGCCCGACCGGAGGCACTGGCCGACCTGCGCCGGCACGCCGATCTCGCGGCCGCGAACGGCGTGCGGGTGATGCGGATCTGCGCTGGCGGTCGGCGTACCCGGCCGGCCGGCTGGACCGAGCACCGGCGGGCCCTGCTGCCGCTGCTGGCCACGGCCGGCGAGATCGCCCGCCACCGCGGCCTGGTGCTGGCCGTGGAGAATCACGCCGACCTGCTGGCCGACGAACTCGTCGAACTGGTCACCGTGCTCGACGACCCGGCCGTGCGGGTCTGCCTGGACACCGGGAACAACCTGCGGATGCTGGAGGACCCGGCCCGGGCGATCGAGGTGCTCGCGCCGTACGCCGCGGCCGTGCACCTCAAGGACGTGCAGGCGTACCGGGGCGACCCGCGGACGTTCACCTTCTGGCCCAGCGTGCCGGTCGGTCGGGGGCTGATCGACGTGCCGCGCGCCCTCCGGGCCCTGGCCGACGCCGGGTTCACGGGCCTGCTGGCCATCGAGATCGACTATCTGCGGCCCGACCTCGGGCTCGACGAGGACGCCGCGCTGGCCGAGAGCATCGCCTTCACCCGCCGGGCCCTGGCCGGCCTCGCCCGTTCCGGATAGCGCGCCGGACGGGGTCCGTCGGCCAGGATCGGGGCGTGCACTTCTCCGAGGCGATGGAATGGGTGGCCCGCGGCTTCGAGGTCCTGGGAGCCGCCGTCATGGTCGTCGGGATGGTGTGGTGCGCGGTGCTCTCCATCCGCGCATGGCGCCGCACCGGTGACGGCGCCCACGCCTACGGCACGCTGCGCCGCTCGATCGGCGCCGTGCTGCTGCTCGGGCTGGAGGTGCTGGTCGCCGCCGACCTCATCCACACCGTCGCGGTGGAGCCGACGCTGACCAACGTCGGCGTGCTGGGCCTGATCGTGGTCATCCGGACCGTGCTGAGCTTCTCCCTGGAGATCGAGATCGAGGGGATGCCCCCCTGGCGCCGGGCCGCGATGTCGGGGGCCGGCCATCTGGGGCGGGCCGCCGCCTTCGCCGCGACCGACCCGACCGCCCCGGCCGGCGGTCCGGCCGCCCCGGTGGGCCCGGACACGCCCACCGGCCGTCGTGGCCGGTGACCTCGATCGATCACGACGGGGCCGGTTTCGGCGCCCGGTCGGGCTTGCCGTCTCCGGTATCGTGTCCGCTACCGACCGGGTATCCATTCGGCCCGGGGAACCATCGGCCGCGGCGTTTCGTTCACCGCGCGGCAGGGTGAGACAGGCGTCATGACCGCGCCGGGCCGTGGCCCGGCCGGCGCGGATCGAGAACCCGACGGGTCACGTCGACGAGAGGTGTCGCGGGAAACCGGGACCGAGGAGAGTCTGAGTCATGGAAAGCATGCTGCTACCGATCCTGATGTTCGCCGCCCTCGGCGCACTCATGTACTTCAGCATGAAGAAGCAGAAGCGTCAGGCCGCCCAGGTCAAGCAGATGCAGGACGCGCTGGTCCCCGGCACCCGGGTGATGACGACCTCCGGTCTGCACGGCACCGTCACCGCCGTCGCCGACGACACCATCGAGCTCGAGGTGGCGCCGGGCATGCGCACCACCTGGGTCCGGGCCGCCGTCCGCGAGGTCGTCGTGCCGGGTCCGGTGGAGGACAACTACGACGCGCTGATCGCCGACGCCCCCACCGACATCGTGGACGCCGACCCCGACACGACCGGCAACAACGGCGGGATCAACTTCCGCAAGTCCAACGAGAACTAGGCTCTTGATGCCCCGGCCCCATCAGGGGACGGGGCATCATCGTGTGGGCGTGAGGATCGCCCGCCATTGCCGACGGCGCGCCCTGACCGTGTCCTGACCCTGGTCAGGCGGTCGGCGCAGGTCGTCGCACGGACGAGATTGGCGCGACGTGGCATCACCCTCCGGGCAGTTCAGGCCCTGGCGACTGATCTGGACCTTCGTCGGCATCGTGGTCGTGCTGTACGGGCTGGTGTTCTTCACCCCCGGGAGCAACACCCCCAAGCTCGGCATCGACCTGCAGGGCGGCACCCGGATCACGCTGACCGCCCGGACGATCGACGGTTCGGATCCGACCCGGGAACAGATGCAGCAGGCCCGCACGATCATGGAGGGCCGGGTCAACGGCTCCGGCGTGGTCGGGGCCCAGGTGCAGATCGACGGGGCCCGCCAGCTGGTGGTGACCGTTCCCGGCAACGAGGACCTGTCCGGGCTGACCCGCAGCGCCCAGCTCAACATCCGGCCGGTGCTGACCGACACCAGCGGCAACCCGATCATCGTGTACCCGGCGGGTTACACCCCGCCGACCGCGACGACCTCCACGGCGCCGTCGGTGACGGGGTCGCAGACGCCGTCCGGCTCGTCGGCGCCCAGCACGGTCCCGGCGATCGGCGACACCGCGGAGGCGTCCCCGGCCCCGTCAGCGACTCCCTCGTCCGCCCCGTCGGCCGAGTCCGGGGCCGCCACCACGGTGCCGGCGATCGGCGACACGCCGGCCGCGACCTCCCCGGCCGGCCTGCGGGGCGCCGGCGCCGCGCTCGGGGCCGCACCGGAGGCCGCGGCCGCGACCGATTCCCCGTCGGCCGAGTCGGCCGCCACCGAGACGCCGTCGGCGACGCCTGCGGCGACCGACAGCCCGGCGCCGACCGCGGCGGCCACCGCGCCCGCCACCCCGGCGGCCGGACCGACCTGGCCGACCGGCAGCAACCCGGACAACCCGACCCAGCCGCTGGGCACCGACCAGGCCGCGTTCGACGCGTGGCAGACCTCGGCCCAGACGGTCATGCCGACGATCAGCTGTGCCGATCTCGAGCCGTACCGCGGCCTGGACGACCCGAACAAGCCGCTGCTGGCCTGCTCGGACACCGGCGACTCGCTCTACCTGCTGGACAAGACGCTCATCGCCGGCACCCAGATCGACACCGCCAGTTCGGGCCAGAGCAGCCAGGGTGCCGGCTGGGTGGTCAACATGACCTTCAAGTCGGACGGCTACTCGACCTGGTCGTCCTACACCGCCTCGCACACCGGCACCCTGACCGCGATGACCCTCGACGGGCAGGTCATCTCGGCCCCGCGGATCAGTGGGCCGATCACCACCCCCGGCACCGAGATCTCCGGTTCGTTCAACCAGGCGTCGGCGGCCGCGCTGGCCAATTCGCTCAAGTTCGGCGCGCTGCCGCTGGCCTTCGACCGGGCCGAATCGGTGAACGTCAGCGCCGAACTGGGCTACCAGTACCTGATTGCCGGCATCATCGCCGGCGGCATCGGCCTGCTGCTGGTCGTCGTCTACTGCCTCATCTACTACCGGATGCTGGGCCTGATCACGATCCTGTCGCTGATCCTGTCGTTCGGCCTGGTCTACCCGGTCCTGGTGCTGCTGGGGCGCTGGGTCGGCTACAGCCTGGACATGGCCGGCGTCGCCGGTCTGATCATCGCGATCGGCATCACCGCCGACTCGTTCGTCATCTACTTCGAACGCATCAAGGACGAGGTCCGCGAGGGCCGCACGTTCCGCTCCGCGGTGCCCCGCGGCTGGGCCCGGGCCAAGCGGACGATCCTGTCCGCGGACGCGGTGTCCTTCCTGTCCGCGTTCATCCTGTACATCCTGGCCGTGGGCGAGGTGAAGGGCTTCGCGTTCACGCTCGGCCTGTCCACCGTCCTGGACCTGGTCGTGGTCTTCCTGGTGACCCATCCGCTGGTGCACCTGGCCGCCGGGTCGAAGCTGTTCCAGTCGCCGACCTGGTCCGGTCTGGGTGGCGTGGCCAAGGCCGGTGCGCAACAACGAGCGGCCGCCGCCAAGCTCGGCGCCAAGGAGATGTCGGCATGAGCGAGCATCAGCGCACGAACCATCGAGCCCGGGGGACGGCCGCGCGGGCCGGGGCGACCGGGCCGGCGACGAGCCGGCGGGAGGCGGCGGCATGAGCATCGACGAGCCGACCCCGGCCGCGGTGAGCACCGCGGCGACGGGGGACAAGCAGTACGGCCGGCAGGCCGGCTTCCTGTCCCGGCTGTCCACCGGTACCGGTGCGTTCCCGATCCTGCGCCACCGCAAGGTCTACTACGTGGTGTCGACCGTGCTCGTGGTCGGCTCGATCCTGCTGATCCTGATCCGCGGTTTCCACTACGGCATCGACTTCGCCGGCGGCACCACGCTGACGTTCGAGCCGGCCGGCGGCGCCGGTTCGGTGTCCACCAGCCAGGTGGCCCAGACGGTGACGTCGGCGACCGGTGTCGAGGTCGAGGCGGTGCAGACCGTCGGCACCCAGGTGCAGGTCACCTCGCCGTCGCTGACCGTCGACCAGGTGGTGGCGGCCAAGGCCGCGCTGGGCACCGCGTACAGCCCGGCCGGCGGGGTGTCCGACTCGGCGGTGTCCGAGACCTGGGGGTCGGAGATCCTCCAGCGGGCCCTGCTCGGCGTCGTGGTGTTCCTGATCGCGGTGGCCGCGTTCCTCTGGATCCGGTACGAGAAACGGATGGCCGCGGGCGCGGTCGTCTCGGTCCTGCACGACCTGATCATCACCGCCGGCATCTACGCCCTGGTCGGGTTCGAGGTCACCCCGTCGACGGTGATCGGCCTGCTGACCATCCTCGGCTTCTCGCTGTACGACACCGTCGTGGTCTACGACAAGGTGCAGGAGAACACCAAGGGCCTGACCTCGCTCAACCGCCGCACCTACACCGAGGCCGCGAACCTGGCCATCAACCAGACACTCATGCGGTCGATCAACACCTCGCTGATCGCGCTGCTGCCGGTGGCCGGGCTGCTGGTCGCCGGGGTCGCCATCCTCGGGTCCGGCACGCTCAAGGACCTGTCGCTGGTCATGCTCATCGGCATGCTCGTGGGGGCCTACTCGTCGGTGTTCATCGCGGTGCCGATCGCCGTCGACCTCAAGCTGCGGGACCCGGCCATCAAGACGCACACCGCCCGCGTCGAGGCCAAGCGCAAGGCCGAGGGGCTGATCGTGGACGCTGACGGCGACCCGATCGCCCGGACCGGGACGGTGGTGGCCCCGGCGGCGCCGGCGGCTGCCGCCTCCTCGGGCACGTCCGGGGTGGCCACGGCGGTCCGGCTCGACCTCAAGGCCGGGGCGGCGCCCAAGCCGGGGGCCAAGCCGGTGCGGCCGGCCGGCAAGTCCGGGTCGCGCGGCTCGTCCGGCCCGGCCGGCCGGCCGACCGGCAAGCGCGGCCGCTGAACGCGGTGGGCCGGGCGACCCGGACACCGACCGGCGGCCGGCGGTGACCGGCGGGTCGGACCGCCCGGCGCCGGGCCGGATTCCGGGGTCCGACCGCTCGGCGGGGTCGGGTGGTCTTCCGGAGCCGGGTCGTCCGGCGGCGTCGGGCCGGCCGGCGGTGCAATCCGGCGGGGCGGACCCGTTCGCGGCGGCCGGGGCCGCGCTGGACCGGCTGGTCCGGGTCCAGGCGGATTTCCCCTCACCCGGGGTGCTGTTCCGCGACCTCACGCCGGTCCTGGCCGACGGGCCCGCGCTGCGGTCCATCGGCGAGGCGTTGGCCGCCGCGGCGCCCGACGCCACCCTGATCGCCGGGCTGGACTCCCGCGGGTTCCTGCTCGGCGCGGCCGCCGCCGTCGTGGCCGGAACCGGGCTGCTGGCCATCCGCAAGCCGGGCAAGCTGCCCGGCCGGATCCTGGCCGAGGAGTACGCGCTGGAGTACGGCACCGCGCGGCTCGAGCTGCATCCCGACGACGTGCCGTCCGGCGCCCGGGTGCTCGTCGTCGACGACGTCCTGGCCACCGGCGGCACCGCGGCCGCCGCCTGCCGGCTGCTGGCCCGGGCCGGGGCCGAGGTGGCCGGCGTGGCCGTGGCCGTGGAGCTGCTGGCCCTGGACGGCCGGGCCGCGCTGCCCGGGGTGCCCGTCACCGCGCTGCGGAGCTGGTGATCCGCGGGCCGGCCCGCACCCCTCGCTCCCTCGTGTCGATCCCTGCCTCGTGTTGATCCCTCCCTCGTGTTGTCGTGGTGATCATGGGGTGAGTGCCGGTTTCGCGCGGGGATAACCCCACTCTCCCCCTGATCAACACCGGCCTCGCCTGGCCCGGCGGGGTACTGCACACGCGGTAGGCGGCGCGGCCGGGTACCGCACGGGGCGCACGACGCGGGCCCGGCCGGCGACCTACAGTCGCTGGCATGACGTGGTGGCCGAGAGTGCGCGGGTGGCTGCGGGCCCACCCCACCCTCGTGGACGGGCTGCTGGCGCTGCTGGTCATCGGGCCGGCGTTCGGCGGTCGGGTGAACGCGCTGCCCGGGCCGCCGATCACCCCGACCCCGGCGTCCCAGCTGCTGGTGGTCATCGCCTGCCTGGCGTTGACGGTTCGCCGGCGCTGGCCGGTGCTCGTCTGGGCGGTCACCCTCGGGGCCAGCGTCGTGGTGATCCTGCTGCAGCAGGGCCCGTCGCCGGCGCTGTTGCCGCTGCTCGTCGCCCTGTACACGGTGGCGACCCGCTGGCCGGTGGCGCGGGCGCTGCTGGCGGCCGCGGGGTCGGCCGGACTGCTGCTGCTCGCGCAGGGTTTCGCCACCGCCGACCGCTGGGATCGCCCGACGACCTACGTCGTCGCGACCTGGTGCATGCTCTCGGTCGTGGTCGGCGTCTCGGTGCGGCAGCAACGGCTGGCCCTGGCCCAGGCGCGCGAGCGGGCCCGGGTGGCCGAGGAGTCCCGCGAGGAGGAGGCGCAGCGCCGGGTGACCGAGGAACGGCTGCGGATCGCGCGCGAGCTGCACGACGTGGTGGCCCATCAGATCGCGGTGATCAACGTCCAGTCCGGGGTCGCCGAGCATCTGCAGCCGGTCAACCCGGAGCGGGCCGGCGAGGCGCTGCGGCACGTCCGCGAGGCCAGCGCCCAGGTGCTGGCGGAGATGGGCACGCTGCTCGGCGTGCTGCGGGGCGGCGACGGCGACGAGCCAGACCGGGAACCGGCGCGCGGGCTGGCCGAGCTGGACCAGCTGGTGGAGTCGCTGCGCCGCACCGGCCTGCAGATCGTGCTGCGGCAGGAGGGCAGCCCGGTGCCGCTGGGCCCGCTGGTCGACGTCACCGCGTACCGGATCGTCGAGGAGGCCCTGACCAACGCCCACAAGCACGGGGCCGGGACGGCGCACCTGCTGCTGGCCTACCGGACGCCCGGGCTGGTGGTCGAGGTGGGCAACCCGGTCGAGCCCGGCCGCCCCCGGGCCGCCGGGTCCGGGCGGGGGCTGGCCGGCATGTACGAGCGGGTCGCGGTGATCGGTGGCAGCCTCCGGGCGGGCCCGACCGGCCGCGGCCAGTTCGCCGTCCGCGCCGAGCTGCCCGCGGCGGGCCGGCCGGCCGTCACCGGGCCGGAGATCGCGGCGGTGCCGTGGTGACCGTCCGGGTCCTGCTGGCCGACGACCAGGCGTTGATCCGGGGCGGGTTCGCCGCGTTGATCGACAGCGCCGACGACCTGACGGTCGCCGGGGAGGCGATCGACGGCGCGGACGCGGTCCGGCAGGCCCGGACTCTGCGGCCCGACGTCGTGCTCATGGACGTCCGGATGCCCGGCCTGGACGGGGTGGCCGCGTGCGCGCAGATCACCGGCGACCCGTCCCTGGCCCAGGTCAAGGTGCTGGTGCTGACCACGTTCGAGCAGGACGACTACATCCTCGCCGCGCTCCAGGCCGGGGCCAGCGGGTTCCTGGGCAAGGGTGCGTCACCGACCCAGCTGCTCGACGCGATCCGGGTGATCGCCCGCGGTGAGTCGCTGCTGTCCCCGCGGGCGACCCGGGTGGTGATCGAGCGCGCGCTGGCCGGGCCGGGGGCGGCCGGGCCCGACGAAGGCGGACCTGACCTGTCGGTGCTGACCGAACGGGAGCGGGAGATCGTCGGCCTGGTCGCGCAGGGCCTGTCGAACGACGAGATCGCCGCCCGGCTCTACCTGTCGCCGCTGACCGCCAAGACGCACGTCAACCGGGCGATGGCCAAGCTCGGCGCCCGCGACCGCGCCCAGCTCGTCGTCCTCGCCTACCGGGCTGGCCTGGTCCGACCGCGCTGATCCGGCCCCGGGCCGGCCGGCCACGCCGACCGCCCGCGCCGACCGACCGCGCCGACCGGCCTCGTGCCGACTGGGCTCGTGCCGACCGGCCAGGGGCCCCCGCGGTCGCGCGCCGCCGGATCAGTCGACGGACAGATCCCAGAGCAGCCGGTAGTAGGCCGTGCGCCCGGGGTCGGCGGCGATGCGGTAGCCGGCCAGAACCGCGTCCTGGTGGCCGGGACCGAAGTTCCAGTCCATGCTCCAGGTCGCGACCGCGAGGTCGGCCCAGCGGTCGGCCACCCCGAGCTGCCCGAAGTCGACCTGCCCGGACGGCTCGCCGTCGTCGGCCAGCAGCGTGTTGGGTGCGCAGGGATCGCCGTGACACACGACGAGCCGGTCAACCGGCGGCGGGCGGTGAACCTGGTCGATGGCCTGTTCCGGGCTCAGCCGGCGCAGCTCGGCGTGCCAGCGACGGGGGTCCTGCCGGGAGGCGTCGGGCACGAAGGCCAGCCGCGCCGGCACCGTCCGGTCGAACGGGCAGCCGGTCACCGGCAGCCGGTCGTGCAGGCGGCGCAGGGCGCGGCCGATCGCCCGGCCCGCGACCTCCGGTCGCCCGCGCCAGTGCGGGTCGACGGCGCTGCGACCCGGCAGCGCGTCGGTGACCAGCCAGCTGCCCTCCGCGTCGGACCCGGCGGTCACCGCTCGGGGGACGGCGAGGTCGGGCGCGACCCGCCGCAGCCACTCCAGCCGGCGGTGCTCGGCCGTCAGGTCGGGCCCGTGCGGGGGACTGACCTTGACGAACCGGGCCGCCGCCGCGTCGTGGAACGTCAGCCCGCCGAGCTCGTTGCGCCACACCGGAGTGACCGGCCGGCCCGCCACCAGCGCCCGCACCCGGGCCGGAACCGGGGTCGGCCCCGGCGGGGTCGGGAGGGCCATGACCGCCATCGTGGCACGGCCCCGGCCGGGCCCGCGGCGCCCGACGGCGCGCGGGCGCCCTCCGGGCCGGCCGGATGACGACCCGGCGGCCCGCAGCCTGCTGCATCCGCGGTATCCCGCAAGCCTGCGCCGGGACGATGTGCCGCCGCCCGGCCGGCGGAAGGCTGGTCGGCATGATCGAAGTACACGAGCTGACCAAGAAGTACGGATCGGGGGACAAGACGGTCACCGCCGTCGACCACGTCTCGTTCACCGTCCGGCCCGGTGTGGTGACCGGGTTCCTGGGCCCGAACGGGGCGGGCAAGTCGACCACCATGCGGTCGATCCTCGGACTGGACACGCCGACGTCCGGCACCGCGACCGTCAACGGGCACATGTTCCGGGACGCCCCGGCTCCGCTGTCCGAGCTGGGCGCGTTGCTGGAGGCCAAGGCGATCGACAAGGGCCGCTCCGCCCGCAACCACCTGCTCGCCCTCGCCGCCACGATCGGGGTGGGCGCGCGGCGGGTCGACGAGGTGCTCGACCTGGTCGGGCTGACCGACGTGGCCCGCAAACGGGCCGGCGGGTTCTCCCTCGGCATGGGGCAGCGGCTCGGCATCGCCGGCGCGCTGCTCGGCGACCCGCAGACCATCATGCTCGACGAGCCGGTCAACGGGCTCGACCCGGACGGCATCCTGTGGATCCGCAACCTGCTCAAGGACCTGGCCGCGCAGGGCCGGACGGTGTTCGTGTCCTCCCACCTGATGAGCGAGATGCAGCTCACCGCCGAGCATCTCATCGTCATCGGGCAGGGTCGCGTCATCGCCGACCTGCCCATGGCCGACTTCATCCGGCAGTCGTCCCAGCACCGTGTCCGGGTCGTCACGCCGGACGCGACCCGGTTGCGGGACCTGCTCGCCGGACCCGAGGTGGCGATCACCTCCGACGACCCGGAGCGGCTGGAGATCGAGGGCGCGGCCGCGCGCGACGTCGGCATCCTGGCCGCCGCGCACGGGGTCGTGCTGTACGAGCTGGTCGACGTCGTCCCCTCGCTCGAGGAGGCGTTCATGGAACTCACCCGCGACACCGTCAGCTACCACGGTTCGGTCGCCCAACCCGAGACGAGGGCCGCCTGATGGCCACCACCGACACCGCCGGCGCGACTGCCACCGCCACCGCCATCGCGTCCGTCCCGGAGCACCGGTCGACGGTCCCGGCGAAACGGACCAACCTCGGGCGGGTGCTGTCCTCGGAGTGGATCAAGACCCGCTCCCTCCGCTCGACCTGGATCACGCTCGGCACGCTCGCGCTGGTCATCGTCGCCTTCGGCGTGCTGGCGGCGATGGCCGCGGGCGGGGACATCCAGGGGCCCCAGGGCGGTCCGCCCGGGGTGGCCGGCGGTCGGGGCGGCCCGATGGGCACCGTGCTGGCCGGGGCCAATGTCGCGGTGCTGCTGGTCGCCGTCTTCGGCTCCGTGGTCGGCGCCCGCGAGTTCGCCTCCGGCATGATCCGCACGACGTTCGCCGCGGTGCCTCGCCGCTTGCCGGTGCTGGCCAGCAAGCTGGTCGTGTTCGTGGCCGTCGTGCTGCCGGTGGTCCTGGCCGCTCTCGTCGCGGTGTTCTTCGCCGGGATGGCCGTGCTCGATCGGTCCGGCGCGGCGACCCTCAGCTGGTCGGACGACGGGGTGGTGCGCACTCTGGTCGGCCACGCCTACTACCTGGTCGGCCTGGGCGTCATCGGTCTGGCGCTGGGTGTCATGCTGCGCGGCACGGCCGCGGCGATCGGCACGACCATCGGCGCGGTGCTGTTCCTGCCGGCGCTGGCCACGGCCCTGCTGCCGTCGGACTGGAGCACCGTGCTCAAGTACCTGCCGTCGAACGCCGGCAACGCGTTCAGTGCGTTGACCACCACCGGGGATGTGCTGACCCCGTGGCAGGGGTTCGCGGTCTTCACGGGCTGGGTCGTGCTGGCCGTGGTCGGGGCGGTCGTGACGCTGGTCCGCCGGGACGCCTGAGCACCTTCCCGCCCGGGTGAGGGCCGGACCATCAGCGGGTCGTCCGGGCGCGGTGAAGTCGGAGAGCCCCTGCGGGCGACCCTGCAGCCATGGACGGAGGTTGCGGTGTGATCTCCACCGTGGACGCACCGCTGGGATTCCGGGCTCAGCGGTCGAGCGCAGGCCAAGGCAAACGGTCTCCCATTCGCGATGACCACCATTGCGGTAGTAACATTTAGATTGTAATGCCTTTGGCGAAAGACGAACGGTACTTGGTACAGCGGACGGCCGCCTACGCGCGGATGAGCAAAGACTCCGAGCTCGGCATCGAGCGGCAACTTGCGGACATCCGTTCGAAGGCGACCGATCTTGGTTGGCGCATCGTGGCCGAGTTCATCGACAACGATGTGAGTGCAACCGCCAAGCGATCGCGGCCGCAGTACGAGAAGATGATGTTGGCGGCACGAACTGGCCAGATACACGCGATCATCTGCTGGGACCTTGATCGCCTGTCACGGAAGCCTCGGGAGATCGAGGATGTCATCGAGCTGGCGGAGGTCGACGGACTGCAACTCGCATCCTGCGGAGGTTTGATCGATCTGGCGACACCTCAGGGCAGGATGATCGCAGGTATTAAGGCTCAGGTAGCCCGCCACGAGGTCGATCAACTCAAGCGGCGCATGCGGCGATCCCTGGCGCAACGAGCTGCCGACGGCAAGCCGCACGCTCGGGTTCCCTACGGTTGGACCGGTGACGTTGTCGAGGGTCGTCGCCTCGGCCCAGATCGGCTGGACCCGAAGGCGGCAGCAGTGATCCAAGAGACCGCGACTCGTCTGCTCGCTGGAGAAAGCCTGCGTTCAATCGTTGTCGATCTGAACCAAAGGGGTGTGCCGGCGCCTCACGGTGGCCAATGGACGACCCCTCCTCTGCGGGCGATCATGCTGCGGGAAAGTAATGCTGGCCGTCGCGTGCATCTCGGACAGATAGTGTCGGAAATCACCGCACGACCCCCAATTCTTGACCCGGGGTTTCACGATCGAGTAGTCGCCTTACTCAACGACCCGAAACGCCGTACCAATGCAGGGGCACCTAAGCGACATTTGCTTTCCAAGCTGGCAATCTGCGGAAAGTGTGGCAATACCGTCACCGTGAACCCAGGTCGGCCAATCTCTCATGCGACGCCGACTAAGCGGGGAAAATCACCCGGCTACGCATGCGTGACGTGTTTTGGCGTCCGGCGTGTACAAGCACCCATTGACGAACTTGTCAGCGAGCTCGTTATTGCGCGCCTTCAACAGCCAGATGCCGCCGAGCTCTTGGGACAAGTTACCGATCGAGAGGCTATCGCCTCGACGCGGATGTCGCTTCAGGCGCTCGAAGCCCGTTTACTCCGGGCGGCCGACGACTACGCGGATGGCGTCATTACCGCCGCTCAGCTCGCCAGAATTAGCAACAAGCTACGGCCACAGATTGAATCTCTGGGCAGGACGCTTACCGATTCCTTTGGTCGTCCCGAACTTGCCGCTTACGCGGGACCATCGGCGGCCGCAGCGTGGAGAAGTGCTCCACTCGACGTCAAACGGTCGATCGTCGACGTTCTTATGACTATTACGCTGCACCCTGTCGGTCCTGGCCGTCGTCGATTCGATCCATCGACGGTAGAGATTCGTTGGCGCGAGTCAAACTAGTTGAGCGCCCAGAATGCCCTAAACCGTCCCGAATCAGCGCGCGTTGAGTCTCCGAGAGCGAGGGTGCCTGAGCTATCAAATTGTTGATGTAGTCCCGAATGGCCGTCATCTCCTTCATGGGGCTGCCGGTAGGCAGCTCGAAGTCGCCCGTACCGATGATCTGGCTGCTTGATCCCGTACGATCGGCGGCCTCGCTGAGTGATTTTGCGGCTTTTTCTTCTGCCCTCTGGCGGATCATGAGATGTTCCTGTATTCCCAGTGCCAGGGTTCGGGCTTGGACCCCCCGGCCTGCGCCCAGGCGGGGTGGTTCCAGCCGTAGCGGCCGGCGTTGGTGGTGAGCCAGTCGAAGGCCGGCCCGGTTCCGGTGTTGATGCCGCAGCAGCCGCCGATGTCGACGGCTTTGCCCCAGCCGTGGTTGGAGGTGCCGGGGTTGGCGCACAGGCTGCCCTTTTCCAGACGGCATTGGACTTGTTCGTCGTAGGAGCGGTATCCGTCGGTGATGCCGATGTCCTGCCCGAACTGGGCTTGGAAGGCGGTGTTGAGCTGGTCGAACGCGGTCGCGGCACCGCATTCGAGTTGCAGGGCCGGTCGAGAGGGGACGGGGCACAGGGCGGTCGCGGGGATGCGTCCGTTCTGGTACCCGCCCCACGCCGCCGGCCCCGTCGCGTCCTTGGCGGCCGGCTGTCCGCAGGAGGTGCCGGTGGCGGTGACCTGGGCGATGACGCCCGGCCCCGCGTTTGCCGATCCGGTGTCGAGCGCGGCGACGATGGCGGTGGCCTGCTCGTAGGAGTCGCGGTAGATTCCGCCGTCGCTGGACGGCGAGCCTTGGACCTTCTGGGCGACGGTCCACGGTGAGGCGGTCTGCCAGTTGGCGACGGTGACCATCCGGTCGAGGAACTTGACGGTCGCGGTGGCCGGGTTGATCAGCTGGTCGGGGGTGCCCCAGCCGGTCATCGGCCGCTGCTGAAACAGGCCGATGGAGTCGAGGTTGTTACCGACCTTGTCGTGCGGGAAGCCCAGGGACTGGCGGGCGACGGCCCGTTCGGTGTCGTTGAGTTGCCGGCCCTCGGCGGACCCGATCAGGGTGCTGGTGCCGTCGTTGGCGTAGTTGTACAGGCTGGATTCGGCTAAGGCGGCGGCAACCGCGATGGCCGCACCGGTCGGGCCGAGGCCGCGGCCAAGGGCGACGCCGACGACGGTCTTGGCGTTCGCTTCCTGCGCGTGGTCGAGACCCGGTGCGGTGCCGGCGACGGCCGCGGCGGGTGGGCAATCACCGTTGCCGGTGGTGGACCCGCCGATGGTATTGATGATGGCGCCACGGGCGCCGGCCATGGTGCAGCCGGTGAGCAGCACGCCGGCCACGCCGAGCAGCACGCCCACCGAGACGGATCGGTGCCGGTTCATCGGGGTTCCGCGGTCGCGGTGACGACCCGCCAGCCGACGTCGGTGTAGATCACGGTGATGGCGAGGGAGCCGGCGTCGGTGCCAACACCGGTGCTGGCCAGCCCAGGTTGAAAGGCCCGCATCGCCGGGTCGGTGAGGCGTCGGCTGCCCGGCAGGCTGGTGCGTGCGGTGGTGGGCAGTTGCTCGGCCAGGGTGGGGTCGGCCCAGCGGCTGACCTGGTCTTGCCAGGCCAGGTCGGAGCCGCCGGCGTACCAGGCGTCCACAAACCGGGCGGTGACCTCCAGGGCCGCGGCCTGATCGGCCTCGGGCAGGTACCCCGACGTGGCGCCCTCAATGGTGGTGGTGATCGGGACGCCGACGATGGCCGGCGTGGTGGTCGACCGGCTCGGCTGGTCGCGGGTCGGCTGGTCGGACGGGGTATATCCGTAGACCCGATACAGGCAGGAGTCCCGATCGGGGCCCTTGGCCCATTGGGCCGCGCACCCTTCCGCCTTTGTCGGAAGTGCCGTCGGCCGCGTCGTTGCCGTGGTGGATGTCTGAGCGGCCGGCGCTTCGGTCGGTCCGGCGGCGGTGGCCGCGGCACCGCCGGTGTCGAGGATGGACTTGGTGATCAGCGCGAGGGCCAGAACCGCGAGGACCACGGCGATGAGCCGGCCGCGGCTGCGAAGGGGCCAGCGCCAAGCGGTGCCTGCGTTCATCAGGTCCTCCTCGAATCGTCGGCGGGGTTCGGCCAGCGAGTGGTGCGGGTTTCGGGGCGTCCGTGATCGGCCCACAGCGGCGGGTCCGGGGGCCGGAACACTGCGGTGTCATCGACCGGCGCGGACGCCGGCCGGTCGGGGCGGGCGGGGTGGAACACGCGTTCGTCGTCGGCGAGCGCCCAACCGCGGCCGTTCCAAACCTGTCGGTGCAGTTGGCCGGCGGCCGGCCGCCGCTCGGGTCCCGGCTCGGCCGCCATGTTCGGATTCGGGGTCGTGGTCGCAACGACCGGGACCACCCGGGTCGGCTCATCCACTGATGGCCGGCCGGTGGCAGGGGCACGGCCGGCGCCGGCAGCGGTGGTGATCTGGGGGAGGGTCGTGGCCGGCGGCTCGACGGCGCTCGGAGCGGCCGCCGAGCCGAGAACCGGCTTGGCCGGTGCCGGGTTGGTGCGGCGTCGGACGATGGTGACCTGCTCGGGTCGGCTCGGCCGGGCCGGTTCGGTCGGCGTGACCGGGTCGGCGGGGTGCTCCTGCGGGTCGCTGACCCGGTGACTGTTCCCGCGGCGCCAGCGGGGCAGTGGAGTGAGCCGGTGCAGGCCGGCTATCGCCTGGCGCCGCTGTTCGGACAGGTGGTGCGGGCTTCCGGTGGCGGCGTAGGACAACATGGCGGTGATGCGCTTGATGGGTCGGGTCAGCACCCACGCCAGGACGGAGGCCAGGGCGAGGATGATGACGCCGGAGTTCGGGTCGATCTGGAAGCCGGCCGCTGTGGTGGGGCTGAGCATGACCATGGACAAGTAGGTCATGAGGGCGCCGGCCGCGCTGAACAGCAGCACCACGAGCAGGCTGCCGGCGATCACGCCCAGGACCCGGCGGGCCAGGTGCGGTCGGACCATCATCCCGATGCCGACGAACAGGCCGGCGATCAGGCCGAGCCGCAGCAGCAGCCGCGCGGTCAAAACCGCGGTGTAGGCGGCGGCCGGGAACGGCGCGGCGGCGGCGGATGCCGCGAGGGCGCTGAACCCGGCCGCCGTGCGGTTCCCGGCGCGGCCCTGGATGTAGGGGTAGATCGTGGGGCCGGCGTCCTGGATCGCGGACCGGTACTCAGCCTCGGTTGCCGCCATGACATTGCCCGGCGGGCCCGGCTGGTTGCTGCGGCCGCAGACCTGCTTGTTGTCCTGGTAGGTGCACCAGACCGTGCCGGCCGGCGCGTTCTGCTGAATCTTGGTCAGGTCGGGCAGTTTGAGGTTGACGGCCTGCCCGTTGAGGAACCGGGCGCCGAGGTCGGCGTCGGGGCCGGTCAGGTTCTGCGAGCCGATCATGCCCTGCTGCCAGTAGCGTTGGATGGTGTTGCGCACCAGCACTTCCGGGTAGAGCCAGCGGCGCAGATAGTCGGCATTGGCCGGATCCTTGGGGTCGGGCGTGTACTTGGTGGTGCACGCCGTTCCGGAGACCTTGAGGAACCCGTCGTCGTCGAAGTAGGGCGCGAACAAGGCGGTTTGGTCGAAGTCGCAGTACTGGATCTGCGGCAGGACGTCGCCCGGGAGCCGGCTCAACACCTGGGTGTCGATGCGTTGCTGCGCGTCGACCAGGGCCTGGTCGGCGGACCGGATGAGGTCCATCGGCGCCGCGGCCGCGACCGTGACGACGACCAGGCCGGCCAGGGCGGCGGTGACCCGCAGCAGCACCTCGGGGAGGTTCCCGCGGATCGCCAGGGCGAGGACGGTCAGGCCGAGCATGGCCAGGGGTAGCCACACCCACGGCTGCACCAGCACGGTGTACCCGGCGGTCGCGACGGTGCCCATGAAGGTGTCGAGGCTGCTGAACGTGTCGGGGTCGAGGGCGCGGGCCCGCATCCCGGTCGCCCACGCGTCGAGCAGGACGGCGCCGCCGAGGAGCCAGTTCCCGAGCTGGGTGGACTGCGATGCACCAGAGGCATCCCAGGGGGACTGGATCCCGGCGAGCTGGGTGACGCTGTTGACGCAGCCGGGGTCGTAGGACCACCAGAAGAACCCGGCA
>NZ_JBMDXT010000046.1:0-4063 GCF_048594475.1 Nakamurella sp.
ACCGGGCCGGCGGGCGACGGATCGTGCCCGAAAGTGCTTTCGCGCTCGCCGTCCGGATCGTCATGATGGATCGATGGGTGAGGCACGCACGCGGATCCGGCCCCCGCGGCCCGGTGCGGTGCGGCGGGCCGCCGCGCCGGCGGGCACCCGGGCGGCCACCACCCGGCGCCCGAGCCCGGCCCCGCAACCGGCCCAGGCCGTCCTGGACCTCCAGGCCACCGCCGGCAACCAGGCCGTCGCCGGCCTGCTCACCGCCGTGCAGCGGCAACCGGCGACGCCCCGGGCGACGGCCGGTTGGACCGGCGCGGACACGGCCGCCGACGGTGGACCCGGCTGGAACGCCGCGGCCCGCGACGATGTCGAGGGCACCGGCATCCGTCGCATCCCGCTCGACGACATCCCGGCCGGAAACCAGCTGGACTGGAGCCCGGACTACGACGCGGCGAAGAAGGACGGCGCGCAGAGCGAGCGCAACCGCACCGTCGAGACCGCCGCCGGCCGGGCCATCGTGCTCAAGCCGGCGGGCCTGACCGTCGACCGGCCGATCGACGTGCTGCTGCACCTGCACGGCTACACCAGCCGGCGCGGGGATCCGGCCGCCGGGTGGCGCCAGTCGAGCGTGCCGATCACCCGGGACGGCAAGTCCTACAAGCCGGTCCGGGACATCGACCAGGACCGGATCGCCCAGCAGATGGCCACCGTGACGCGGACGAACCCGCAGACCCTCGCGATCCTCCCGCAGGGCGTCGGGCATTCGTTCTTCGGCGCCGATTTCGAGCCCCGCTCGTACATCGACGCGGTCGTGACCCGGCTGCAGGCCACCAAGGAACTGCCCGTTCCGGCCGGCGGGTCGCTGCAGACCAACCTGATCCTGTCCGCGCACAGCGGCGGCGGGCACACCGTCCGTAAGGCCCTGCGGGCCGAGCTGGATGCAGCCAAGGCCCAGGCCCGGGCGGGGGCCCGGGCGGCCAAGAAGGGCCAGCCACCCCCCGGACCGGCCCCCGCCCTGAACCCCACCCAGGTGGTGCTGTTCGAGGCGATCAACAACGCCACCGAGCTGTCCACCGTGATCGAGTGGGTGTACCTGCATCTCAACCGGACCCGGGACGCGCTCGTCGCGGCCGGCAACCCGATCAGCCGGGTCTGGGCGATCGCCGGCTGCCCGACGCTGCGGGCCTACCGTTCCCGGGCCGGCTACAAGAGCACGTACGACGACCTGGACGCGGCCATCCGGCGCTGGTTCACCACCCCGGCCCTGGGCGGCCGCCTCCCCGCGGCCGACAAGGAGCTGCTGCAGGACCGGTTCAAGGTCGAGGTGCTGCACGGGATCACCAACAAGTCCGGCGGGCTGACCGGCCACGAGCAGGTCGTGGGCGGCCTGGGCACCCCGGAGCAGGGTCCGCTGGCCGACGCGCTGGCCGCCCGGACCGACCCGAGCAGTTCCCGGCTGCTCAAGGGACCCCCGGCCGGCCCGGGCACCGGAACGGGGTCGGCCGGACCGGCCCGGCAGCCGGAACCGGTCCCCGCCGCCGGCCGCCCGACCACGAGCACCCCGACCACCGGCGCCCCGACCACCAGCAGCCCGACCACCAGCAGCCCGACCACGAGCAGCCCGACCACCGGCCGGCCGACCACCGGCAGCCCGACCACCCCGACGACCGGCACCCCGACGGCGGGTGACCGCCGGGCATGGATCGCCGACACGACCAGGACCACGCTGGAGCTGCTGCCCGCCGCCCAGCGCGCCCGGTTCGAGAACGTGGCGTGGAACGACCTGGACTACCCCGGGGCCAAGCTCAGGATCAAGGACACCTCGGCCGAGAACCTGGCCCGGTGGCGGGCCGACTCCGGTTACGAGGTGTTCTCGGTGCCGAAGAAGACCAAGGACGGCCCGGTCGACGTCTGGTACCTGCGCGGGGCCCACCAGCGGGAGGCGGCCGCGCTGCTGCTGGCGCTGTCCCGGGTACGGCCCGGCGGCGGCGAGCGCCGGGTCAACACCGGCGCCGACGCCGTGCTGACCAAGAAGCAGTTCGCCACCGACCCCGCCGCCTACGACGAGTACATCGCCGGCCAGCTGCGCGACCCGGCCGGCGAGACCAAGAGCGGCACCCGCAAGATGCTCAACCGGTACGCCGCCGAGCAGTACGCCGCGATGCGGACGGCGGCCGCGAACGACGGCGTGACGCTGAGCATCGGCAACGCGTTCCGCGAGCGGAAGCGGGCCGAGAAGGCGGCGAAGAGCACGGACAACAGCGCGGCCGTCGCCTCCTACTCGGCGCATTCCCTCGGGCTGGCCATGGACCTGAACCTGCGCACCCGGGGGCTGCGCGACGTGGACGAGGTCACCACCCGGATGACCAACACGATCAGGCTGCTCGCCGCGCCGGCGTACAAATGGATGTTCGAGCACGGCGCCGAGTTCGGCTTCTTCCAGTACCGCAACGAACCATGGCACTGGGAGTACAACCCGCCCGGTTTCGACCGGACGTTCTGGGCCGACCGGCCGGACCTCGCCCCGGGGGCGGCGGCCGCATCGACGGCGGCGGCACCGAAGCGATAGCCGAAAATGGCCGGTGCGCGCGGCCGGGAACGACTACCGTGGCCGGCCATGGTGATCACCACCCGACGCACCGTGCTGCGACCCTGGCAGCCGGCGGAGGCCGATCGGCTGCACGACATCCTGCGGCGACCCGAGGTGACCGGCTGGCTGGGCGACGCCCGGCCGGCCACCCGGGAGCAGGTCGAGGACATGATCGCCCGCCATCTCGAGGACGACGGCATCCCGGTGTGCCTGGCCATCGTGCCGACGGGCGCCCCGGCGCCGGCCGGCTCGGTGATGGTCGACCGGCTCTCCCACGGCGATCCGCAGCTCGGCTGGTACCTGCATCCGGACGCCCAGGGCAACGGCTGGGCGACCGAGGCGGCCGCCGCCATGCTCGACTACGCGGTCGGCACCGGCGCTCCCCGGGTCTGGGCCGGCATGTGGCCGCACAACCGCGGGTCGGCGGCGATCTGCCGGCGCATCGGCATGGTCGACCTCGGCCGGCGGGAAGATCCCTGGTACGGCACGGTCGAGTACCCGCTGGCCCGCCACTTCTGCGTCTGGCAGCCCGACGCCGAGCACCCGCTGGACGTGCTGGATCGGCTCAACGCCGAGGCGACCCTGCCGCACACGACGGAGGAACCGCCGGTCGGCCCGGACGGCTGGACCTACCCGGGGCCGCCGTGAGCGGGCCGGCCCGGCCACCGGGAGAATTGTCGGGCCGGGTCCGTGCCGATTGTCGAAACGGGCCGCACCCGCGCGTCTGCGGGGTGATCCGCCGCCGTCCCGGCGACGGACCGTCCCGAAGGAGCCGACCATGACCACCACCCCGCGCGTGCTGCACCTGGCCATCCGGGCCACCCGGACCAGATCTGGACCGCCCTGATCGACGGGGACGTCACGCCGCAGTACTACGTCGGCTTCGCCGCCGAGTACGACCTGACGCCCGGCGCCCCGTACCGCTACACCGCCGGCGGCGGTGACATGATCACCGGGCGGGTGCTGGCGGTCGATCCGGGGCGCCGCCTGGAACTGACCTTCAACGGGCACTGGGACCCCGAGGTCGACCGGTTGCCCGAGTCGGTGGTCACCTTCGAGCTCACCGACGCCGTCATGCCGGTTCCCGGCGTCACCCTGCTGACCTGCCGGCACGAGCAGCTCCCGGACGCCCCGGTCGGCGACCACCTGGAGCTGGGCTGGGTCACGATCCTGTCCGGGCTCAAGACCCTGCTGGAGACCGGCCGCCCGCTCGCGGCCTGAGAGGATCGGGTCGTGCCGTACCTCATCATGGCGACCGAGAACCCCGACGACTTCGCCGCCCGCGAGGATCCGGACCGGGCGGGCGAGTACTGGACCGCCTGGCGCGGCTACCTCGCGGCGCTCGCCGAGAGCGGCGTCCTGCTCGCCGCCGGCGGCCTGGACCCGCCGGCGGCGGCGCGGACGGTCCGGCGGCGGGACGGGCGGCGGCGCGTCCAGGACGGGCCGTTCGCCGACACCCAGGAGCAGCTGGGCGGCTACGTC
>NZ_JBMDXT010000460.1:0-3994 GCF_048594475.1 Nakamurella sp.
CGGCGCGACCGACCTCGACCCCCGCCCCGGCCACCTGGGCATGGCCACCATGCACGGCCGGGCCGCCGCCGAGGACGGCCACCTCGACGTCACCACCGCCCCCGGCGAGGGCACCACCCTGACCCTCACCGTCCCCGTCGACGCGCCGATGGCCTCGACCCCGCGCCCGATCGAGGCGGGATGATCCGCCCCGGGCCCGACCGGTCGGACCGGGCCGCGGACCTCAGAGCTTGCGGAGCCGGATCCGGCTGACCGAGTGGTCCGCGCCCTTGGTCATCACCAGGGTGGCCCGGCCGCGGGTCGGCTGGATGTTGCGCACCAGGTTCGGTTCGTTGATCGTCGTCCAGATCCGGTTCGCGGTCTGGACGGCCTCCTCGTCGGTCAGATCCGCGTAGCGGCGGAAGTAGGAGGTCGGATCGGTGAAGGCGGTCGAGCGCAGCCGCAGGAACCGTTCGATGTACCAGCGGCGCACGTCCACCGGGTTCGCGTCGACATAGATGGAGAAGTCGAAGAAGTCGGGCAGGGCGAGCACGCTGCGCCCGGTGTCGTCCGGCGAGGCCGGCTGCAGCACGTTCAGCCCCTCGACGATCAGCACGTCGGGCCGCCGGACGACGATCTCCTCACCGGGCACGATGTCGTACGTCAGGTGCGAGTAACGCGGAGCCCGCACCTCGGGCGCGCCCGACTTGACCTCGACGACGAACCGGAGCAGTGCCCGGCGGTCGTAGGACTCCGGGAAGCCCTTGCGGTGCATGAGGTCGCGTTCCTCGAGCACGGCGTTCGGGTAGAGGAACCCGTCGGTGGTGACGAGTTCCACCCGCGGCGTCGTCGGCCAGCGGGCGAGCATCTCGCGCAGGACCCGGGAGGTGGTCGATTTGCCCACCGCGACCGATCCGGCGACCCCGATGACGAACGGCGTGCGCTCGGTCCGCTCCTTGAGGAAGGTGGTCGTCACCTGGTGCAGGGCGTCCACCCCGCCCACGTACATGGTGAGCAGCCGGGACAGCGGCAGGTAGATCTGCTGGACCTCGTCCACGTCGATCGGGTCGCCGAAGCTGCGCAGCCGCTCGATCTCGGCCGCGGTCAGCGGCAGCGGGGTCGACTCGGCCAGCTCCGCCCAGACCGACCGGTCCATCTCGACGAACGGGGTCACTCCATGCCCGTTGAACAACGGCAGCCGCTGTCGTCGAGCCGGACGGGGGGACGGCGGGGTCACCGGTGTCACCGGGACATCGCTGTCATCAGCCACGGTGCGCCATTCTGCCGGGCCGGGCCGGGGCCGACCCCGCACATCGGCAGCCTTCCATGTGACCTGCGCCTCATCGATCCGCGGTGATCGATCGGCGGCCATCGATCGGCGGCCATCGATCGGCGGAGCCGGCGCCGGCGCGACCGGTGCCCGACGCCGGGGCCCCGCCGGCTCCTACCATGGGCGGCATGGCGCCACCGCAGGATCGTTCCCCGTCCCCGCTGCTCCACCTGCCCGGCGCGGTTCCCGCCCAGGGCCTGGACGAAGGCATCGCCTGGCACTACGGCGATCCGGTCGCCGAGCAGCGGGCCGCCGAACACCGGGCGGCGCTGGTCGACCGCTCGAACCGGGATCTCGTCGCCGTCACCGGCGAGGACCGGCTGACCTGGCTGCACTCGTTGACCAGCCAGCACCTGACCGACCTGCCCGACGGCGCGACCACCGCCGCCCTGGTGCTCTCCCCCACCGGGCACGTCGAGCACCACGCGGTGGTGACCCACCACGCGGGCACGGTCTACCTGGACACCGAACCCGGCGCCGGCCCCGCGCTGAGCGCGTTCCTGGACGGCATGCGCTTCTGGTCCAAGGTCGAGGTGGCGCCGGTGACGGACCTGGCCGTCCTCACCGTCGCCGGGCCCCGGGCCGCCGACCTGGTCGCGTCGATCGACCTCGGTGGGGGGTTCCGCCGGGTGGGTCAGGACGGCATCGACCTGCTGGTGCCCCGCCGCGAGCTCGGCGCGATCGCCGCCGCCCTGCGCTCGGCCGGGGCGGTGCCGGCCGGCAGCTGGGCCGCGGACGCGCTGCGCATCCCCACCCGCCGCCCGCGCTGGGGGGTGGACACCGACGAGAAGACCATTCCGAACGAGGTCAGCTGGCTGCAGACCGCGGTGCACCTGAACAAGGGTTGCTACCGGGGCCAGGAGACCGTGGCCCGGGTGCACAACCTGGGCCGGCCGCCGCGCCGCCTGGTCATGCTCAACCTGGACGGCTCGGCCGGCACGCTGCCCGAGACCGGCGACCCGGTCACCACCGGGGCCGGCCGGACGGTCGGCCGGGTCGGCACCGTCGCCCAGCACCACGAGCTGGGACCGATCGCGCTGGCCCTGGTCAAGCGGGCCGTCGAGCCGGGCATGCCGCTCCTGGCCGGACCGATCGACGCCACCGTCGATCCGGACGACGCCGTCGACGACGCCGACCGGCAGACCCCGGTCTCCGCCATCGACCGGCGGGCCTTCGGCCAGCTGCGGCGCGGGTGACGGGCGTGCCCGACCTGGTCACCCTGGACCTGATCGAGGACGCCGCGACGCTGATCCGGCCGCACGCCGTTCGGACCCCGCTGCTGCCCGGGCCGTGGCCGGAGCTCTGGCTCAAGCCGGAGAACCTGCAACCGATCGGCGCGTTCAAGATCCGCGGCGCGGTGACGGCGATCGCCCGGCTCGATCCGGACCGCCGGGCCGGCGGGGTGCTGGCCCATTCCTCGGGCAACCACGCCCAGGCCGTCGCCTACGCCGCGCGGGCGTTTGGCACCACCGCGCACATCGTCATCCCGGACAACGCCCCCGCGCGCAAGGTGCAGGCCACCCGGGACCTGGGCGCGACGGTGGAGCTGGTGCCGATCGAGCAGCGCTTCAGCCGGCCCGAGGAGCTGGCCGCGCAGACCGGCCGGCCGATGATCCCGCCGTTCGACCACCCGGACGTAATCTCCGGGCAGGGCACCGTCGGCCTGGAGATCGCCCAGGACCTGCCCGACGTCGACGTGGTGCTGGTCCCGGTCTCCGGCGGTGGCCTCATCTCCGGCGTCGCCGCCGCGATCACCGCGCTCGCCCCGCGGGCCCGGGTGATCGGGGTGGAGCCGGAGCTGGCCGGCGACGCGGCCGAGTCGTTCCGCGCCGGCCGCCGGATTCCGTGGACCCCGGCGCAGACGGCCCGCACCATGGCCGACGGGTTGCGCACCTTCACCGTCGGCGAGCTGCCGTGGGCCCACATCAGCACCCAGGTGCACGACATCGTCACGGTCACCGAGGACGAGATCGCCGACGCCACCCGGCAGCTGATCCTGCGGGCCAGGCTGGTCGCCGAGCCCAGCGGCGCCGTCACCACGGCCGCCTTCCTGCACCACCGGGACCGCTTGCCGCCCGGGCGCACGGTGGCCGTCCTGTCCGGCGGCAACATCGATCCGGGCGTGCTGCGCGGCCTGCTGGAGCAGGCATGAGTGGCCGCATCGAGGAGCCGGTGTCCGCCGGGCCCGGCGGCGTGGAACGACCGACGGTGTCCTCTCGACCGTGGCCGGACCCGACCGGCACCCTGATCAGCGTCGCGCCGGCCGCCTGCGAGCTCGGCCACCTGCTCCGGCTGGCCATCGACGCCGAACAGGTGGGAGCCACCCGGATCCACCTGGCGGTCGACCAGCCCGACGTCGTCGCCGCGGTGGCCGGCCTGCGCGGCCAGACCGACCTGCTGATCACGACCGATCCGGGGCATCCGGCGGCCGACCTGGTCGACCGGCTGCCGGCCGGCTTCACCGAACTCGTGCTGGACGGCGACGACCCCGTCGCGGTCACCGCCGAGGTCGCCCGGGTCGCCGGCGCCGGACCGTCGGGCGTGAGCCTGGGCGGACGCGGCCCGGCGGCGGTGGCGGTGCTGTTCGCGGCCATCGCCGTCGGCGCCGACCTGCTCGTCGGCAGCTCGCTGTCCCCCGCGCCGTCCCCGCCGGGCGCCACCGGCTCCGGCACCCCGGCCGGGCGG
>NZ_JBMDXT010000461.1:0-7218 GCF_048594475.1 Nakamurella sp.
GGTCTTCAGTCACGGTCGGGCGACCCGGCGCCAGGACGCCGCCGGACGCCACCGGACACCACCGGGCGCCGCCGGACAGCGTCAGACCCCGGCCGGACCCCACCGGCCCCCGCACGACACAGTCGGGCACCCGGCCCGGACGGCGCAGGGGCGGCCGCCCGACACCGATCAGCGGCCGCCCGTCGGCGAACGATCAGCGCGCGGCGACGACCGCGTCCGCGACGACCTCGGCGATCTGCACGGCGTTCAGCGCGGCCCCCTTGCGGAGGTTGTCGTTCGAGACGAACAGCACCAGACCGCGGCCGTCGGGCACGGAGGCGTCCTGACGGATGCGCCCGACGTACGACGGGTCGGCGCCGGCCGCCTGCAGCGGGTTCGGCACGTCGGTCAGTTCGACGCCCGGCGCGCCGGTCAGCAGCTCGGTTGCCCGGGCCACCGAGAGCGGCCGGTCGAATTCGGCGTTGATCGAGAGCGAGTGGCCGCTGAACACCGGGACCCGCACGCAGGTGCCGGAGACCAGCAGCTCCGGGATGTCCAGGATCTTGCGGGACTCGTTGCGCAGCTTCTGTTCCTCGTCGGTCTCGAAGGTGCCGTCGTCGACGACCGACCCGGCCAGCGCGATCACGTTGAACGCGATCGGCCGGACGTACTTCTTGGGCTCGGGGAACTGCACGGCGCCCCCGTCGTGGGTCAGCGCGCCGGGGGCGACCGGGCCGTCGACCACCGCCCGGACCTGGCCCTCGAGCTCGGCGACACCGTCCAGCCCCGATCCGGACACCGCCTGGTAGGTGGACACGATGAGCCGGCGCAGGCCGGCCTCGTCGTGCAGCGGCTTGAGCACCGGCATCGCGGCCATCGTGGTGCAGTTCGGGTTGGCGATGATCACTCCGGGGCCCTTGGCGGCGATCGCGTCGAGCGCGGCCTGCGGGTTCACCTCGGACACGACCAGCGGGATCGACGGATCCTTGCGCCAGGCCGACGAGTTGTCGATGACGGTGACGCCGGCGGCGGCGAATCGCGGCGCCTGCGCCCGGGACAGGGTGGCCCCGGCCGAGAACAGCGCGATGTCCAGCCCGCTCGGATCGGCCTCGGCGGTGTCCTCGACGACGATCTGCCGATCGCCCCAGGGCAGGCTCGTGCCGGCGGAGCGCGACGAGGCGAAGAACCTGATGCTCGCGACGGGGAAGTCCCGCTCGGCCAGGATCCGCCGCATCACCCCGCCGACCTGCCCGGTCGCGCCGACCACTCCGATATTCAGTCCACTCACGGCCCTCTACCTCCCGGTTCCCGCGTACACGACGGCCTCTTCGTCCCCGCCGAGCTCGAAGGCGTCGTGCAACGCCCGCACCGCGGTGTCCAGTTCCACGTCGCGGACCAGCACGGAGATGCGGATCTCGGAGGTGGAGATGATGTCGATGTTGACCCCGGCGGCGGCCAGCGCCTCGCAGAAGGTCGCGGTGACGCCGGGGTGCGAGCGCATGCCCGCGCCGATCAGCGAGACCTTGCCGACGTGGTCGTTGTAGACGATCGACTCGAAGTCGATCTCGGGCTGCCGCGACTCCAGGGCCGCGACGGCCCGGGGACCGTCACCCTTGGGCAGCGTGAAGGTGATGTCGGTCTTGCCGTCGACCGCCTTGGAGATGTTCTGCACGACCATGTCGATGTCGATCTCGGCGTCGGCGATGGTCCGGAAGATCCGGGCGGCGACGCCGGGGTGGTCGGCGACCCCGGTGATGGTCACCTTGGCCTCGCCCCGGTCGTGGGCGACGCCGGTGATCAGGGCATTTTCCACGGGAAGATCCTCCATGCTGCCGGTGACGAGCGTTCCGTTTCGGTCGTTGTACGAGGAGCGGACGCGGACCGGGACGCCGTAGCGGCGCGCGTACTCCACGCAGCGCAGCATCAGCACCTTGGCCCCGGAGGCCGCCATCTCCAGCATTTCCTCGTAACAGATGGTGTCCAGCTGGGCGGCGTTCGGCACGATCCGCGGGTCGGCGGTGAACACGCCGTCGACGTCGGTGTAGATCTCGCAGACGTCCGCGTTCAGGGCGGCCGCCAGCGCGACCGCGGTGGTGTCCGAGCCGCCCCGGCCCAGCGTGGTGATGTCCTTGGTGTCCTGGCTGACGCCCTGGAAGCCGGCGACCAGGGCGATGCTGCCCTCGTCCAGCGCGGACCGGATCCGGCCCGGGGTCACGTCGATGATGCGGGCCTTGCCGTGCGTGGAGTCGGTGATGACGCCGGCCTGCGACCCGGTGAAGGAGCGCGCCTCGGCCCCCAGCGCGGTGATGGCCATCGCGACAAGGGCGTTGGAGATGCGCTCGCCGGAGGTCAGCAGCATGTCCAGCTCGCGGGCCGGCGGCGACGGCGAGACCTGCTGGGCCAGATCCATCAGCTCGTCGGTGGTGTCACCCATCGCCGACACGACCACGACGACGTCGTGGCCGTCCTTGCGGGTCGCCACGATCCGCTCGGCCACCCGCTTGATCCGCTCCGCCGTCCCGACCGACGAACCGCCGTACTTCTGGACGACGAGGCCCACTTCCACTCCCACTGTCGCGTGCGTGCACCCGTGTTTCGGGCCGGTGACGGATTTTACCGGCAGGACCTCGGTCCGCGGGCCATCAGGCCGATGCGCTCACGGCGACCAGGGCCGCGACCGCCACCGCGTTGAAGACGACGTGGGTGACGATCGCCGGGCCCAGGCGCCCGAACCGGATGGTGAGCCACCCGAGAACCAGCCCGGCGACGAACAGCCCGGGCAGTAGCGCGAGCGCGGACACCAGGTCGCCGACCTCGGAGACGTGCAGCAGGGCGAACACGGCGGCGGTGGCCACGATCGCGATCCGGGCCCGCTGCCGCGGATCGGCCAGCCGCGCGTGGCCGGAACTGCGCCGGAGCAGGCTGGCCAGGGCCCCGCGCAGGCCGACGCCCCGGAAGAAGATCTCCTCGATCACCGGCCCGACCAGCCCGATCGCCAGCGCGTTGAGCACCAGGACGGCGCCGCGGCCGATGCCGTTCTCCCCCAGCACGTCCTGCAGATTGCCCTGCGGCAGCTGCCCGGTCAGACGGGTGATCAGCACGGTCCAGATGCCGATGGCCAACCGCAGGCCGAAGCCCGCGCCCAGCCCGATCCACAGGTCCACCCACCGGAACCGCAGGGCGAGGTCGGTGACCAGGTTGCCGGTGCCGTGCCGGCGGCAGGCCCAGACCGCGGTGCCCAGCAGGCCGATCCACACCGGCAGCGCGGCCACCACGAGCGTCGCCGCGCCGAGCTGGCCACCCGTGAGCCGGATCACGGCCGACAGGACCGTGCCGGCGAGCAACACGCCGCCCAGGCCGACGAAGACGTCGACGAACGTCCACGGCGGCCGGGAACCGTCCGGCACCGCCGGTGACGATCCCGACGGCGGACGCGACTCGGACGGGGCCGCCGTCACCACGGCGAGGGGCTCGGTCGGTGGATCACCGGGGGCTGCGGGCACGACCCCATGGTGCCCCGGCCGATTGTGGACAACTCGGGAACCCGGCCGCGCCGTCGGTAATCTCGAAGCAGCCGTCCCGCCAGCGCGAGGGAGTTCCGGATGCCGACCCGACCCGATGTCCTTCCCCCGGCGCGGCTGGCCGCGGGCTGGTACCCCGACGACGGGGACCCGGAGGCCGAGCGGTGGTGGAACGGCACGCAGTGGACCACCCACACCCGGGTCGCCGGGGTGACGATGACCGACCTGGCCGCCGTCGAGGGCCAGTCGCCCCGGGCCTGGTCGGCCGGGGACGAGCGCCTGCTGGCCACCGTCGACGAGCCGGTCGGCCCGCCCGTCGCCCGGCCCGACCCGTTGGACATCCCACCCGGCTGGTACGCCGACCCGCTCGGCTACCCGGTGCTGCGCTGGTGGGACGGCTGGGCCTGGACCGGGCACACCGGTCCCTTGCCCCCACCGCCGGCCGCCCCGGCCGCGCGCAAGTCGGTCGGCGTCGCCATCGTGCTCACCCTGTTCTTCGGCCCGTTCGGCATGTTCTATTCGACCGTCGGCGGGGCCCTGACCATGCTGGCCGTCCTGTTTTTCGGCGGGTTCCTGGCGTTCGGGCTGTTCTGGTTCCTGCTCTGGCCCATCGCCTGGGTCGGCTCGATGGTCTGGGGCGCCCTGGCCGCGGCCCGGGCGACGCCGGATCCGTACCGCCCGGGCCGGCGCTGAACGTGCGGCCGTTGCCGCTGCTCGCGGCCGACTGTTCGGCCTGCTCGGCGTTGTGCTGTACGGCGATGAGCCTGCGCCGCTCGGCCGACTTCGCGATCGACAAGCCCGCCGACCGGCCGTGCCCCCACCTGCGGACCGAGGATTTCGGCTGCGGCATCCACGACCGGTTGCGGGAGAAGGGCTTTCCCGGATGCATCGCCTACGACTGCTTCGGGGCCGGGCAGCGGATCACCGGGTCCACGTTCGAGGGTCGGACCTGGCGGGACCACCCGGACGAGGCCTCGACCGTCTTCCCGGCGTTCATGACGATGACCGGGGTGCACGAGGTGCTCTGGCATCTGGACCACGCCCGGTCGTTGGCCACCGGAGAGCTGCGGGCCGAGGTCGAGCAGGCCCTGGACAGCACCGACGCCCTGGGCGACCTGCCACCGGACGAGCTGGCCCGGCTCGACGTGGTGGCCGCCCTGACCCCGGCGATGGACCTGGTCAAGCGGGTCAGCCGGCGGGCCCGCGCCGGCAGCGCGGGTCCCGATCTCGCCGGACGTGCCCTGGTCGGGGCCGACCTGCGCCGAACCGACCTGCGCGGGGCCGACCTGCGCAGCGCGGTGCTGCTGGGCGCCGATCTGCGCGGCGTCGACCTGGACCGGGCCGATCTCGGCGGGGCCGACCTTCGGGCCACCCGGTTGGCCGGGGCCGATCTGTCCGGCGCGCTGTTCCTGCGACCCGCGCAGCTGTCCTCGGCCCTGGGTGACGGCCGGACCCGGCTGCCCGCCGGCTGGGACCGTCCGGCACCGTGGTCGTCGCCCGTCGACCGAGCCGACCGGCCAACTCGTTCGAGCCGGGTCCGTCCGCGGCGCCCCGGCTGACCGCCGTCAGAACTTGAACTCGGCCCCGAGCGACCCGCCGCCGCCGGTCTTGGGATCCACCGTCGCCTCGAACCGGAACCGCACCGACCGCGGCACCCCCTGGGCATCCCGGCCCAGCGGGATCTCCGGCGTCTTGAGCACCAGCTTGGTGACCCCCAGACCCTGGTTCAGGCCGACCAGCAGCGGCGGGACGACGAACGTGGCGAGGGTGATGGTGGCGGGCGCGCCCGCCTTCTTGATCTCGCGGGCGGCGATGTCGGCCAGCCGGTCGAGCAGGCCCTTCACGGTCGGCAGGGCCAGGATCGCGTCGAGCACGTCGCTCAGGTCGGCCGGTTTGGTCGTCGGCGCGGGAGGACCGCTCGGCGTGGCGGGATCACTCGGCGTGGTGGGATCGCGCTGCACCGAGCTCGCGCCGGCCCGGAGGGTCTGCACCTGCGCGGCGTCGGTACCGGCCCCGGACTCGGCGGCGGCGCTCGACCCGCCGCCCTGGGCCGCGGCGTCCTGGCGGAGCTGTCCGGCCACCGCGGCGCCGTCGACGCTGCTCAGGACGGCGTTCACCAGATCGTCGACCCGGCCGGTGTCCTCGGCGGTGGGCAGCGCCTCCGCCGTCCCCGCCTCCTCCTCCCGTTGGACCGCCGGCCGCAGCAGGGCGGCGATGGCCCGGTTGCCGGCGCCCTGCCAGCGCCCGAACGGCCCGGCCGGAACCGGCCCGGCGGCCGGCGCGCCGGTCCACCCCTGGGTGGTTCGACCCTGGTGCGCGTGCATGGTGATCGATGGTAGGGCGACCCAACCGGACACCCAACCGCATTTCGCCCGCTCAGGCTGCCCGCCGACGACCGGCGTGGCGGCCCCGACCGGGTGGTGGGTCGCGCCAGCGGATGCACCCGGCGGAGGGGTCGGGGTACAGTCCCAGACGTGGTGCGCACCGCAGCGGCCGTCCCGACGACGTCCGGCCTGCTCCTTCGCCGCCGCGACGGAGCCTGATTTCCGACTGGCTCCTCCGTCGCGGTGTGTTGTGCTGCCGGTCATTCCCCCCGCCCGGGCCGGATTGATCACGAGCACGGGCTCTCCCGCAAAGGACACCAACCAGCAATGGGTACCCCCGCCCCGTCCCGCCTGCGCACGCCGGCCGGCGACATTCCCGCCGGTCAGGCCGCCTACAACCGGCAGCGGCCCAGCTCCATGCCGTACGCGCGCTACACCCCGTTCGCGCCGATCGACCTGCCCGACCGCACCTGGCCGAGCAAGGTCATCACCAAGGCACCGCAGTGGTGCGCGGTCGACCTGCGGGACGGCAACCAGGCCCTGATCGACCCGATGACGCCCGCCCGCAAGCGGCGCATGTTCAACCTGCTGGTCCAGATGGGCTTCAAGGAGATCGAGGTCGGGTTCCCGGCGGCCAGCCAGACCGACTTCGACTTCGTCCGCGAGATCATCGAGCAGGACGCCATCCCCTCGGACGTGCGGATCCAGGTGCTGACCCAGGCCCGGCCCGAGCTGATCGCCCGGACCTTCGAGGCGGTCGAGGGCGCCCCGTCGGCCCTGGTCCACCTGTACAACTCCACCTCCACCCTGCAGCGGCGGGTCGTCTTCGGCCTGGATCGGGTCGGCATCCGCCGGATCGCCACGGACGGCGCGGAGGAAGTGGCCCGCTGGGCCGAGAAGTACCCGGACACGGACTGGCGCTTCGAGTACTCCCCCGAGTCCTACACCGGCACGGAACTGGAGTACGCGGTCGAGGTGTGCAACGCGGTCTCCGCGATCTGGCAGCCGACCGAGCAGAACCCGATGGTGGTCAACCTGCCGGCGACGGTGGAGATGGCCACCCCCAACGTCTACGCCGACTCGATCGAGTGGATGAACCGGAACCTGGAGCGGCGCAACGGCATCGTGCTGTCCCTGCACCCGCACAACGACCGCGGCACCGCCGTGGCCGCGGCCGAGCTGGGCTACCTGGCCGGCGCCGACCGCATCGAGGGTTGCCTGTTCGGCAACGGCGAGCGCACCGGCAACGTCTGCCTGGTGACCCTGGGCCTGAACCTGTTCAGCCAGGGCATCGACCCGCAGATCGACTTCTCCGACATCGACGAGATCCGCCGCACGGTCGAGTACTGCAACCAGCTCGGCGTCCCCGAGCGGCATCCGTACGGCGGCGACCT
>NZ_JBMDXT010000462.1:0-4675 GCF_048594475.1 Nakamurella sp.
GCTGGTCGAGCGGATGCTCGGGCTCCAGCTGCGCAAGGGACACGGGGCGGCCGACTGGTCGACCCGGCCGCTGCCGCACGACTGGCTGGTCTACGCCGCGCTGGACGTCGAGGTGCTGGTCGAGCTGCGCGACGCGATGGAGGCCGAGCTGATCCGGCAGGGCAAGCTCGAATGGGCCCATCAGGAGTTCGCGGCCCTCGTCGCCGCGCCGCCCCCCACCCCGCGGCCCGATCCCTGGCGTCGCACGTCGGGCGTGCACAAGATCACCGACCGGCGCGCGCTGGCCGTGGTCCGCGAGCTCTGGGTGGCCCGGGACGGGCTCGCCCGGCGCCGGGACGTCGCCCCGCACCGGGTGCTGCCGGATTCGGCGATCATCGCCGCGGCGGCGGCCCGGCCGACGACGATCGGCGCGCTGATCGCGCTGCCGGTGTTCTCCGGCCGAATGCAGCGGCGCAATGCCGACACCTGGCTGGACGCGGTCACCCGGGCGCTGGCCCTCCCGGCCGAGGAGCTGCCCCCGCCCCGGTTCGCCGGGGACGGGCCGCCCGCGCCGGCCAAATGGGCGTCGAAGGACCCGGCCGCCGCCGGGCGGCTGCAGTCGGCCAAGGCCGGCCTGGCCGAGCTGTCCGACAGGGTGCAGATCCCGGTGGAGAACCTGATGTCGCCCGACCTGGTGCGCCGGGTGCTGTGGACCCCGCCCGACGGCGACGGGGCCGGATTGGACGCCGCCCTGGCCCAGGTGCTGGCCGACCGGGGGGCCCGACCCTGGCAGATCGACCTGACCACCCCGGTGCTGCGCGCAGCGATCCGGCAGGCCGGCCCGGCCTAAGTTACCCGCGGGTAACTTTGCGGGTAGCATGGCCGCGAGGGCCGGCCCCTCGCCCTGCACCCCGGGGTGCCGCCGACGGCGGCCGGCTCGTGAATCCGTCAGTTGCGACCCGGAAAGAGTGATCCATGGCCGTGTCATCTCCGGAATCGACCGCCCAGGCCCGCCCGGCACCGCCGGCCGCGCGCACCCTGCGCGACGTGGTGTTCGTCGAGGGGGTGCGCACCCCGTTCGGCAAGGCCGGCGAGAAGGGCCAGTACGCGCAGACCCGCGCCGACGACATGGTGGTCAAGGTCATCCGCGAACTGCTGCGCCGGCAGCCCGGCCTGCCGCCCGAGCGGATCGACGAGGTGGCGGTCGCCGCGGCCACCCAGACCGGCGACCAGGGCCTGACGATCGGCCGGACCAGCGCCCTGCTGGCCGGGCTGCCGCGGTCCGTCCCCGGCTTCGCGATCGACCGGATGTGCGCCGGCGCCATGACCGCGGTGACCACCGTCGCGTCCGGCATCGCCGTCGGTGCCTACGACGTCGCCATCGCCGGTGGCGTGGAGCACATGGGCCACCACCCGATGGCCCAGGGCGCCGACCCCAACCCGCGCTTCCTGGCCGACAAGCTGGTGGACCCGTCCGCGCTGAACATGGGCTCGACCGCGGAGAACCTGCACGACCGCTTCCCGCAGCTGACGAAGCAACGGGCCGACGCATTCGCCGTGGCCAGCCAGGAAAAGTACGCCAAGGCGCTGGCCAACGGCCAGATCACCGGTGACCTGGTGCCCGTCGCGACCCGCTCCGAGGCGGGCTGGGGACTGGCCACCGCGGACGAACTGCCCCGTCCGGGAACGACTCTCGAGGCCCTTGACCACCTGCGCACGCCGTTCCGGCCGCACGGCCGGGTCAGCGCCGGCAATTCGTCCGGCCTGACCGACGGCGCCACCGGGTGCCTGCTGGTGGCCGCCGACGTCGCCGCGGAACTCGGCCTGCCGGTGCGGATGCGGATGGTCGCCTACGCCTTTGCCGGCGTCGAGCCCGAGACCATGGGCGTCGGGCCGATTCCCGCGACCGAGAAGGCGCTGGCCAAGGCCGGCCTGACGATCCAGGACATCGGCCTCGTCGAGATCAACGAGGCGTTCGCCGTGCAGGTGCTCGCCTTCACCGAGCACTTCGGCCTGGCCGACGACGACCCGCGCATCAACCAGTACGGCGGCGCGATCGCCATGGGCCACCCGCTGGCCTCGTCCGGCGTGCGCCTGATGACGCAACTGGCCCGGCAGTTCGCCGAGCACCCGGAGGTCCGCTACGGGTTGACCACCATGTGCGTCGGCCTGGGCATGGGCGGCACCGTCGTCTGGGAGAACCCCCACTGGACCGGCGGCCCCGGAACCCGGACCACCGGAACTCAGACCACCGGAACCGAGACCACCGGGAGCGCCGCGTGAGCACCGTCACCACTGAGACCACCGGGACCACCGGGACCGCCGTCGATCTCGGCGCTTTCGCCGCCGACGAGGTCGTCACCCACGCCTACGTGCGGGTCGTCGAGGTCCCCACCCCGGGGGCCCCCGGCCGCACCACCCGGATCGCGCTCATCACCATCGACAACGGCCGCGACCACACCCGGCCCAGCACGTTGGGCCCGGCCGGACTGGCCGAGCTGGACGCCGCGATCACCACCGCCGTCGAGGCGTCCCCCGACGCGATCGCGGTCACCGGCAAGCCGTTCATCTTCGCCGCCGGCGCGGACCTGTCCCAGATCGGCCGGGTCACCGACCGGGCCATCGCCCTCGCGGTCGGCGAGCTGGGCCAGCGGGTGTACCGGCGCCTGGGCACGTCCGGGATTCCGTCGTTCGCCTTCGTCAACGGCCTGGCCCTGGGCGGCGGCACCGAGCTCGCGCTGCACTGCGACTACCGGACGATGGCGACCAACGCCGGCTTCATCGCCCTGCCCGAGGTCTTCCTGGGCCTGCTGCCCGGATGGGGCGGCACCCAGCTGCTCCCCCGCCTGATCGGCCCGGAGCACGCCGTCACGGTGATCGTGGAGAACCCGCTCAACCAGAACCGGATGCTCAAGCCCCGGGCGGCCGCCGACCTCGGTCTGGTCGACGTCGTGCTCGACGCCGCCGATTACCTCGAGCAGTCGCTGGCCTGGGCGGCCGGCGTCGTCGCCGGCACCGTCGCGGTGCCGCGCACCCCGTTCGCCGGTGCCGCCGACGACGAGTGGGCCGCGGCCCTGGCGCGGGGCAAGGCCATCGCCGACCTGCGCACCCACGGCGCCGCGCCCGCGCCCTACCGGGCGCTGGAGATGATCGAGCTGTCCCGGACCGCCGACCTGGACGAGGGGCTGCGGGCCGAGCGCGAGGGGTTGGCCGACCTGGTGATGAGCCAGGAGTTCCGGGCCGGCGGCGGCTACGCGTTCACCCTGGTGCAGAAGCGGGCGCGACGACCGGTCGGCGCCCCCGATCCGACGCTGGCCCGCCCGGTGACCAAGGTCGGTGTCGTCGGCGCTGGCCTGATGGCCGGGCAGATCGCCCTGCTGTTCGCCCGGAACCTGCATGTGCCGGTGGTGCTGACCGACGTGGACCAGGCCCGGCTGGACAAGGGGCTGGCCGGGGTCCGCCGCGAGATCGACGCCCTCAAGGGCAAGAAGCGGGTCTCCGCGGACGAGGCGAACCGGCTGACCGCGCTGATCACCGGCTCGCTGGACTACGCCGCCTTCGCCGACGCCGACCTCGTCATCGAGGCGGTGTTCGAGGAGCTCGACGTCAAGCGGCAGGTCTTCGCCCAGCTGGAGAAGCACGTGTCGGCCCAGGCGGTGCTGGCCACCAACACCTCCTCGCTGTCGGTGACGGCGATGGCCCGCGACCTGGAGCACCCGGAGCGGGTGGTCGGGTTCCACTTCTTCACCCCGGTGGCCGTGCTGCCGATGCTGGAGATCGTCAAGGCCGCCGAGACCGACGACGCCACCCTGGCGACCGCCTTCGCCGTGGCCAAGGGTCTGAAGAAGGGCCCCGTGCTCACCGCCGACGCGGCCGGCTTCCTGGTCAACCGGCTGCTGCTGCGCAGCATGGGCGAGGTGCTGGCGGCCATCGACGAGGGCACCCCGCCCGACGTGGCGGACGCCGCGTTGACCCCGCTGGGCATGCCGATGTCGCCGCTCATGCTGCTCCAGCTGTCCGGCCCGGCGGTGGCCGCGCACGTGCAGGACAGCCTGCACGCCGCGTTCGGCGATCGCTTCCCGGTCTCGCCGAGCCTGCGCCGCATCGCCGACGCCGGCCATCGGACCCTGCTGACCTGGGACGACGAGGGTCGGCAGGTGCTCGACCCGGCGGTGGCCGCGCTGCTGGTGCAGGGCGATCGGCCCTCGACCGCCGAGCAGGTCCGCGACCGGGTGCTGCTGGCCCTGGCCCAGGAGGCCCGGCTGATCCTGGACGAGGGCGTGGTGGCCGACGCCGCGGACATCGACCTGGGCATGATCACCGGCGCCGGCTGGCCGTTCTGGCTGGGCGGGATCACCCCCTACCTGGACCGCGAGGGCTATTCGGAACGGGCGACCGGCCGGCGGTTCGCCCCGCCCGGGGTGGCCACCCTGCCCGCCTGAGGCCCGTCCGAGGCCCGCCTGAGGCCGCCCGGAGCTCACCCGAGCGCATCTGGGCCCACCCGAGCCCACCCGGCCCGGCCTGGTCCGGCCGGTCCCGGTTGCGCCCGGTTGTGCCCGGTTCGCTCCGACCGACCAACCCCCGTCCGCGCTTCGGCCCGGACGGGGGTTGCTCACATCAAACCCGATCTTCGTCACATCGGCGCAATGCACCTGTCGCTTCGCCGGCATCTTTGCGACATCTTCTTGCCATAGGT
>NZ_JBMDXT010000463.1:0-26897 GCF_048594475.1 Nakamurella sp.
CCTGACGGTGCGGGACCAGGTGTGCCGGACGCCGTGGTGCGGGGCGCCGATCCGGCACGCCGACCACACGGTCGCGGTCGCCAGGGGTGGGGTCACCGACCTCGGCAACGGCAACGGCCGCTGCGCTCGTTGCAACCTCACGAAGGATCTGACCGGGTGGGCCACCCGGACCCAGGACGGCACGATCGTCACCACCACCCCGACCGGGCACCGGTACACCAGCCGCCCACCCCGACCACCCAGGTCCCGGCCCTGGCTACCGGTCATCGAGATCGACCTGCAATGGCCCGGAGCCGGGTAGGGCTGTCAGCCGCCCGCGCCCTGGACCAGGACGGTGCGGTACTCGCCAATTTCCAGGGCGTCGGTGCCGGTCGCGCTGAGGGTGGTCGCTCCGCTCACGCCCGTGTTCGACTGCCAGGTGACCGCCCAGTTTGTGGTGGCGATGACCGGCCATTTTCCGGTGCCGCCGGTGCGGTCCGCGGTGGACATCCAGGTGTACTTGTGCCCGCAGGGAGGTTCGGCTTTCCAGTCGTAGTCGGGTGGTGGGGCGGTTCCCGTGCCCTGGCAGGTGACCGTGACCGGTGTTCCCGGAGCGTAGGCGCCGCCGGTGGGGGCGGGTTCGCCGAGGGACCAGGTGACCGATTCCAACGTTGCAGTTGCGATTACGGTTACCCCTGCAAGGGAGACCGTCGACGAAAGAGGGCCGGGATCGTCAACCCAAAGCCAACTCCAGAGATTCACGGCGAGCCGGTTGCGGTCCGGTCCGGCCCCGATTGCTGGGATCGGGACTCGAAGTAGAGCGACGGCTTGCTGAGCAAGAGTGGCGGGATTGGGTGGTGGAGGGGCTGCCGCGACACCATTCGGGGCGAACTGATATTCCACGGGCCTCCCCTCCAGGTTTCCTGGCGCACCAGGGGTGCCCGGAAGGAGAATGGGGCACGATCGGAATCTCAATGTGCCCGTCGATGGGTCGTTCCCAGCCCAGGCGGGATCGTTTGCAGGCGGGACCGCGGCAACATCCGACCAACCGCACCATGCGTCGAGTTGGACCTGTCCGAGACCTGAGTTCGGCGAAAGTGGAACCTGAAAATCTGAGTTCGGCCCAGCGGGCTCGCTGTCCGCAGCTCTATAACGGTCGGGGCTGCTGTCGCCGTCGTTGGAGACGGATGTGTGGAGTGTGCCGCCCACTCCATCTGCGGCGCCATTCTCAGCGTCCACATCAATGATTGGTTCAACGTTAGCGATCGCGAGATTTTTGTCACGAATAGGCGTCATAACAGAGACTCCAGGAATGGAGACCAGCATCACCGTCAGGAATGAGACGACTGCTAGCATGGCTCATCTGCAAGGTGGTCGAAGGTGCGGACCCGCCAGATACCGTCGTTCCCCCGAACGAAGCCTGCTTGAATATTGTTCTTGGATACTCCGACGGACCTCTTTTCACCTGTCGCCACCCATACCGAGCCATAGCTACTCTGATCCTGGCAATCACGCATAACAGCGACACTTTGACCATCCACTGGAATAGTCCAGTACGGATGCTGAACCACCGTTCCGTAGTAATCGATTCCCTCGGACTCAAATCGTTGCGCGGCTTCAAGGATCTGTGCCTTTATGGGGTCAATGCTGACTTGATCCAGAGCTGAATCTCTTAACTCCGCTGGCGTTCGAACTACATCGTTGTATATCTTCCAAAATTTGGCCCACTGTGCCTCAATCGCGGCTCTGTCGGCAGCTTCTTGCGGCGAGAGGCCGGATGATGAAGGTGTCGACTGTTCAACTCGGGTAGGCGAGGGGTTTGCCGAGGGGGACGCAGCGGAACTTGAACCTGATTCGAGCGAACTCGGGTCGACAACCGAGGGGCTGGCGGTGGGGGACGCGACTGAAGAGGATGGTGGCGCGTCGGCGGTGCCGGACGTGCAGCCGGCGACGAGAAGGATCACTCCGGCGCCCACGGCGCCGACCCGGAGTCGCGGACCGAGGTTCATAGGGTGATCCTTTCGAGCAATGGTGTCGCCGACGGCATGTCCGGTGTCAAGGACGCGCCCAGCCGCCGGATGGGTTGGCTGGTCGAGGTCACGGTTCGGCTGATGGTGGGGAAGCCGAACACGGCGCCGAAGGTGATCGGCGCGTCGTTGCTGCATTGCGCCGTCACCGTCTGGGCCCCGACGGTGATGACCGTCCCCACGTCGGGACCGCGAACCGCCAGGTACCGATTCGCGGCCGTGACCGGGTCACTGACGGCAACCCCGGCAGCGGACGAACGGGCGGGGTCGACGGCACCGACCGCGGCGGCGACGGCCCCGTCGCACAAGCGTTGCAGCCGCTGCCCGGCCAGGAAGGCCGATCCGGCCGCCGTCACCCCGGCGGTCAGCAGCAGCAGGCAGACGAACATCCCGATCACCAACGGGGTGATCGACCCGCGGTCGTCCGGTCCGGCCGCCACTCGGGGGCCGGGGCTCGGCGGCCGCGCCGGCAGCCGCGTCATTGGCTCTCCCGGAAGTCGCCGACGTGGAGGGTGAAGACACCGCTGACCGTGTTGCGGCTGCCGGTGATCACACTGGGGACGCCGGGCAGCGTCACGATCGCCACCACGCACACGTCGTAGACGGCGCCGGCCTGCAGCGACGGGGTCACCTCGGCGGACGTCACGCAGTCCCCGCCGACCGGGACGAACCGCAGGTCCATCCCGTCGGTGGGGATGTTCTGATCCGTCAACGCCAGCCGGGCGATCTCCTCGGCCCGGGCCACCCCGACCGCCGTGGTCGGCGCGAAGTCCATGACCCGTCCGGCGTCGCGGGCGCCCTGGGACACCGCGAAGGTCGCCGCCTGGATCCGCAGGAAAGAAATCAGGATGTAGACGGTCGGGATCAGGATCAGCACCGCCAGGAAGATGACCTCGATCAACGCCCGGCCCTCGTCGCCCTCCGCCGGACGCTCCTGCGGTGGCCGGTCGGACGGTGGCCGGTGCCGGCGTGGTCTCATGCGACCGTCTCCTTGGCGGAGTGGCCGGTGACCTCGATGGCCGGCAGCACCCCGTCGAGCAGACCGACGATGCCGGGCGCGTCCATCGTGCAGGTGACCGTCACCAGGAGCCCGTCGGCAGTCGAACGGCACCGCAGCGACGACCGGGTGCCGCCGACGACGCCGTCACCGAGCTGGTCGGCGACCTGAGCGGTGGTGACGGCCGCGGCGACGTCGTAGTTGGCGGCGGCCCGGGCCGCGTCGGCGGCGGCGGACGTCAACACCGTCCGTGCGTAGGCCCAGAGGCCGATCGACAGCAGCGCCAGGAACAGCATCAGGAGCAGGACCAGGACCAGCGCGAACTCCGCGACGGAGGAGCCGCGGTCCCGATCGTCGAGGCCGGTCAGCCCGCGCCGGTCACCGACTGGAACGCGTTCTGCACCGCGTTGATCACCTGCTCGCGGAACACGGCCAGCAGCGCGATCACCACGATCGCGGTCATGACCGTGATCATCACCCAGCCCGGGACGTCGCCGCGGTCGCGGTCCTCGTCCGGGGCCGGGGTGAGCCGGGCGACGAGGGCGACCGTCAGGGCGTTCACCCATTCCAGGGCGCGGTGGGTCGGGGTCATGGCGGCCTCCTGGCTGCGTGGTCGGGCGGGAAGGGGGACGGTTCACTGGGCTACCGTGGTGATGGCGAGCAGGCCGGGGTAGAGGGCGAAGAGGATCGTGATCGGCAGGACCAGGAACACGACCGGTGTCAATAGATATCTGTAGCCTCTTTCGCATGGACATGATGGCCGCGATCTACGCGCGGATCTCCAAGGACTCAGAAGGCGACGGGCTTGGGGTCGCCCGGCAGATCGCCGACTGTACCGCCGAGGTCGCGCGTCGAGGCTGGACGCTGGCGGGCACCTACGTGGACAACGACGTCTCGGCCACCCGGTCCAAGGTCCGTCCGGAGTATGAGCGGATGCTCGATGACGTGCGAGCCGGACGGATCAACGCGCTCGTTGTCTGGGACGTCGACAGGCTCACCCGCACGCCCCGGGAACTGGAGGACATCATCGACTTCGCTGACCGCCAAGGGCTCGAACTCGCCAGCATCGGTGGGGTAATCGACCTGGCCACACCCCAGGGCCGTCTTGTCGCCAGGATGAAGGGCTCCGTAGCTCGCCACGAGACCGAGCAGCAGTCCCGCCGGCTAAAGCGGAAGTTCCAGGAGCGGGCCGAGGCGGGGAAGCCTCACTCCTTCGCCGCGTTCGGATACCGACGCCGGGACGATGGCACCGATGAACTGGACCCCGACCAGGCCGAGGTGATCCGGTCGGCCGCCAAGATGCTGCTGTCTGGGATGTCGCTCCGGTCGACCACCGCCGAGTTGAACGCGCGCGGCTCGACCTCGCCTCGCGGTATGCCGTGGGCGTCTGCCACGTTGAAACAGATCCTGCTGCGCGACCGGAACGCTGGACAACGCGTCCACCACGGCCAGGTGATCGGCCCCGGTGCGTGGCCCGCCATTTACGACCAGGGCACACACGAGCGGGTGGTGGCACTACTCACCGACCCGAACCGGAAGACCACCCGGGGCGCCACCCGCAAGCACTTGCTTACAGGGATCGCTCGGTGCGGAAGGGACGGATGCGACGGGACGATGGTCGTCAACGTCGGTCGAGTCGCCCACGGGAAGCGGCAGCCCCCCGCGTACGTGTGCCCAAGGTGCACACGCATCCGCCGGAAGCAGGAAGACGTTGACGCGGTGGTTGAGGGTGTGATTGTCGTGCGGCTTTCCAGGCCGGATGCGCTGGCTGCGCTCGCCGAGGGAGACCCAGAGGAAGTGGAACGCGCGCGGGATGACGTCGAGGCACTGACCGCACGGATGGACATCGCGGCCGACCAGTTCGCCGACGGGCTGATCACGGGGGAGCAGCTCGCCCGGATCACCGGGAAGTTGAAGCCTCAGATCGAGCGTGCCCGCTCACGCATCCAGGCGGCGATGCCCGAGCCCGGGATCGCTGAAATGGTCGGGCCGGATGCTGAGGCTCGATGGAACGCGGCCCCGCTTGACGTGAAGCGGGCCGTCATCGAGTTGTTGTGCACCGTGACCATTCTGCCGTCCGGGCCGGGGAAGTCCTTTGACCCCGAGTTGATCCGCATTGCTTGGAGGACCGGGTGAAAGACGACGAGATCGGCAAGTGGTTCGAGGCGGTGTTCAATTCGGCGGGGGACGCCTCCGCTGCGCGGGACTTGGCCCATACGCAACTGAGGAATGCGGGGTTATTGCCGAAGGTCACCCTGCATCGCTACATGTGCAAGGCCAAGAACTGTCAGATCGCTACGGTGTTCCAGGTCGGGGGCCGGGTGCTGTGCGCCGTTCGGGACTACACGTTCTCACCCGGATTGAACGCCCAGGTCTCCGTGCCGGCCGCGCGGAAGTCGAAGACGCTGGATGGTGAACGTCATTGGCCCGGACAGGTTTACGACGTCAGCGAGCTCGAAGAGTGGGGCCCCCAGGCGGGCATGTCGTTTGAGTGTCGGCACTTTCATGGGACAGTGATTGCGGCGGACGCGCTCCGCGCGGTGGAAGGGGTCGAGCCTGGACGCCCGCGGCGGCCGACTTTCCTCCCGGCGATCCCACCGTACTGATGGTCGCATCGTGGGGAACGTTTGTTTCCACGACATGCAGGCTGCTACCGTAGGGAGCAGTTGCCCGCCTATGTAGGCATCCGGAATCGTGCAGGGCGCCGGGACCGAAGGGTCCCGCTATGCCCAAGACCGAGAAATCGGTAGCCCAGGCCAAGCACGCTGCGGCGGTCCGGTGGAAAAAGCCGAACCAGGCCGACACCGCCCGAGACCTCGCGACCGCCCGCATCGCTGAGTATGTCCAGCGCGTCGTAGCATCGGCGCCGCCGCTTCGCCCGGAGCAGATCGACCGGCTTTCCGCCCTTCTCCGGGGTGGTGGCGCCGATGCGGCGTGAAAACGACCGAAGCCGCCCGGCGGGCACCGAGGCGGCTTCGAATGGTCATGCTGGCGACGTAGTAGATGATACCCGCTTCGACCTTCTGGCGGAGGAACACCGACTCCTGATCGGCGCCATCGTCAATGCCAGCCCGGCCATCCGCGACAAGGTTTTCGCGATGCTCGGCCCGGGCGACCTAGACACGCCGTTGGCGGCCGACGCGTTGGAGATCCTGCGGGTTCTGCACCAGGACGGCGTGACCGATCGCCTGGAGTTGACGGAGCAGTTCAGCTCGACCGTGTACGCCCGTGCACGGGCGCCCCGCCGGCCCGGAGACCCGATCCCGGCCCGCTACCCCTGCGGCCCCATCACCTGGCTTGCCCGCGCCTACAGCGACGCGGTCCGGCTCGATGATGGCGCTGCGATCCTGGCGATGCCGTACGCCGGCGCTGGCCGGCGCCGCGCCCTGGCCGAGGCAGCCGACCGACTCGCCCAGGCCGCTCGCTCAGGTGAAGCCGACCATGACGATCTCGCGTGCCTCGTGGAGAAGCTGCTGCCTCTGCTCGGCCTGTACTCGGCGGTGGACAGATGACCAAGAGCTACTGGACGGCCGCCGAGCTGTTGTCCACCACGCTGCCGGTGGCGAAGTGGGCTGTGTCTGGAGTCATCGCCGAAGGTGTCACCCTGCTCGCCGGACCACCGAAGGTCGGCAAGTCGTGGTTGGCGCTCAACCTGGCTGTGGACATCGCCGGTGACACTGGCTCGGCCCTCGGCGGCATCGACATCCTGCAAGGGGACGTGCTGTACCTGGCGTTGGAGGACACCGCCCGCCGCCTGCAAGGCCGGCTCCGCAAGGTTCTCGGCGTCCAGCCTGCACCGCATCGGTTGCACATCTCCACCGAGTGGCCAGGACTTCAGCAAGGTGGTGCCGACCGGCTCGACCGGTGGTTGACCGACCACCCAGGCGCACGCCTCGTGGTCGTCGACGTGCTGGCCAAGATCCGCGGTCTCAGCTCGTCCAACGGCAACCAGTATGCCGAGGACTACGCGGTGATGAACCAGTTGAAGGTGGTTGCCGACAAGCACGGGGTGGCCATCCTGGTCGTCACCCACGTCCGCAAGATGGCGTCGGCTGACTTCCTGGAGCAGGTGTCCGGAACCAACGGGATCGCTGGCGCCGCGGACTGCACCATCGTTCTGAGCCGCACCCGAGGCGAGCTGCACGGGGAGCTGGACATCACCGGCCGGGACGTCGAGGAGACGAAGTACGCCATGGTCTGGCGTCCCGATGCCGGACGCTGGGATCTGGACGGCAACGGTCTCGCCGAGGCCCAGGCTGCCGCGCACCGTGCCCAGATCACCACCGGGTTGAGCGACCGGTCCACCGAGATCGTCGAGTTCATCGGGAAGCACCCAGACGGCGTCAAGGCCAAGGCGGTCGCCGAGCACATCGGGATCGACCAGGACAAGGTGCGTCCCTACCTCCAGCGGTTGGAGAAGTCCGGTCGCATCCTCAAACCGAGCACCGGCCTCTACACCCCAGTTACGGGCGTTACGACTGTTACGGCCGACGTAACGGATGCGACACCGATCGAGGACTTCGTTGATCCGGAGACCGGCACGACGGTTGTCTCGATCGAGTGGGTGGAACGTGACGCCGTAACACCCGTAACGGACGTAACCGGGGTACAGGGTGGGTGTCCGATCTGCTCGACACCTCTCGTGTTCGCCGCGGTCCCGACAGCTCGCGGTCCGGCCTGCCGACGGTGCGCTCCCGGCATCAAGGCCGGCACCACCTGCGCGGACTGCGGCCACCCGCGGGACCTGGTCAAAGACGGCCGATGCAATCCCTGCCAAGGTCGGGCCAGCCGGGCGGCGTCATGACGGCCTGCTGCACGACCGCGTGCCTCCGTGCCACGAGCCAGCCCGACCGATGTCGATGCGGCCACTGCGGAGGTCGGCTCCACGGCACCGCGCTGGACGAGTCCATCTACACCGACGCCATAGTCGACGCCCGCCGCCGCGGGCTCCACCACCTCAGCGACGCCGAGATCGTCACCGGCGACTACCTCCAGGAGATGCAGTGATTCAGCCAACCGAACACGCACCCCACTGCCCCGGACCCGATTGGGAGTTCCAACCGCAGCTCTGGCCGGGCACCGCGATCCGCGGCCGTTGCCGCAACTGCGGCGCCGTCACGATCCAGCGTGCTGACCGAGCACGCACCCGTACGCGCAAGGGCGGCGATGCGGCATGACCGAGTACTTCCCGGTCCCGTCGGGTTTCATGGCCGCGGGCCTCGTCGACGCCATCGGCCACCAGCTCGCCGCTGACATCGCGGTCCACGCGCGAGACGAAGCCACGGTCCAAGCGCTCATGGCCAGGGCCCGCGCCCTGGTCGGTGACGAGACGTTCCCGAAGGTGCTGTACGTCGCGCTCGGCACCCTCGCGGTCGGCGTCGTCGGACCCGTGCTCGAAGCGTCCGACGCAGCCGGCTGGCCGGTCGCGCCGATGCTTCGTGACCAGGCGGAGCAGATCCGCCGGATGGTCGACCGGCAGGTGAAGCGATGACAGGCGCTTGGCGCCCGCCCGAGACGTACGTACACCTCGGAGCATGCGTGGTCGTCCCCGCTCGGATCGCGGACATCTTGGACCGCCGCTTCGGTCTCGACAAGATCCGCAAGCAGATCCGCGGCACCGACCCCGAGCTGGACGCTGTCCTCCTCGGAATCAGCCTGGCCGGCCTGGCATTTCGTACCGCATCCGGAACCGTGATAGCGGAATCAGCGGAACCTGAGACACAGTCAGATCACTGGGTTGGTACGTCAACAGCCGCCGGACTTCTCGGAATGACAGACCGAGGAGTCCGCAAGGCACTCGCGGACCAGCGGCTGACGGGAACCTTGGTCGACGGTCGTTGGCGTACCACCCGGGCAGACATCGAGCAGTACCGGGCCAGCCGGGCAGCGTGAAGGAGAAAGACGTGGAAGCGGAAGTCACCGAGGCGATGAACACCCTGGCAGCGTTCGGTCAGGGCGCCGAGGGCCAGGAAGTGCTGAGCCAGGCCGTCGAGAAAGCGCGCGCACGCTACGACAGCATCCTCGCCGACGCCACCATCAGCGAGGACTACCGCAAGCAACTGCTCGCGAAGGCGTGGCAGCAGCATGGCGACGAGGTCACCGCCAAGCTGACCAGCATGGCGAAGGTGGCCGCCGCGTCCGACGTCAACGACGCCTCCAGCGTCTTCGGTGTCAAGGGACTGCCCGGTGACGTCGCTCAGCTCGCCATGAGCCGCCGCGACGCCGCCGACCGGGTCAAGGACATCCTGCGCGGAGACCAGTTGATGGACCTGCTGAACCAGGCAACCCGTTCCGGTGATGAGGTTCTTGCCCGCGCAGTAGCCGACCAGGCCACCCAGATCGGCGACGCGGGCGTGGTCAACAAGTTCGCCGCCGACCGGCCACATCTCGCCGACAAGGTCGAGCGACTGTGGAACGTCCACAACCGGCGCCACGATTTCATGCAGGCACTCACCACCGGCGCCTTGATCAGCGGCATGAAGCCCCGCGGCTTCGAACGATCCTACGAATCCGAGATCACCCGTCGAGCGAACGGCGAATAAGGAGAACCACAATGGCTGTCCAGTTCAAGGTGCAGAAGCCCGGCGCGACCGACACCGTCACCGGCGTCGACGGAGCCGCCATCTCAGACGACAACACCCTCCGCCTGTTCAACGGGACCACCCTGGTCAGGAAGTACCTCCCCTGGTCCTGGACCACCGTCAAGTGGGAGGACGTCTGATGGGGTACCGGGTGCAGCTACCGCGGACCTCCACCAGCCCCCAGGCGCCACCGGGCGCCATCGTCACCTGGCAGAACGCAGACGGAGTCTCCAGGCTGGCCGACGGCACGCTCATCGTCTACGAGGGCGCGGACCCGATCCACACCTACAGGTCCAGCGAATGGACCAACTTCGAGTGGTTCGACGCGAAGGCGAAGGCCAAGGCGGCGAAGTCCTGATGCCATTCGCCAGCAAGGCCATCCGCGACCGGGCGCGCCGACGCGTCGCCCGGCGCGTCATGGCCGGCGAACCCTGCGTGTTCTGCAAGCAGCCGATCGACCTGAACTTGGTGTTCCCCGATCCCAAGAGCTTCGTGGTCGACCACGGCATCCCGACCAGCCTGGGCGGCACCGACAACTACGAGGGTCTGCGCCCAGCGCACAACACCTGCAACCGGCAACGCAGCAACCTGCCGACCGGAACCGTCGGAGTCAACAGCGGCAGCCTGACCACCTGGGGGGAAGGGGACCGGCGCCAGGCCCCCAGCGACCCCTCGAGGCATAGGAATACATCTGGAGCCCCCAATGCCCCAGGGGTGCCGGGTGGGTGAGCCTGCGGGCGATCTGGGGCGCCTGGAGGCCCTGAGGGCCCGTCTGGAGGCGGTGTTGAGCGACTCGGGCACCTCGCCGCGGGACCTGGCGGCGGTGTCCAGGGAGTACCGGATGACTCTGGCGGCTATTGCGGATCTGGCTCCGGCGGCGGGAAGTTCCCCGTTGGATGAGATCGCGGCGCGTCGGCAGAAGCGGGGTGCGTCGTGACGATCTCGTTGGCTACCGAGCCGACGTTCTCGCGGGTTCCCGATGGTGATGAGGCGACTGGCCGGGAGGCGGTCGAGTTGGCGCGGGCGTATGGGGTGCCGCTGGATGACTGGCAGGCCGCGATCGTGCGGGGCGTGTTGCGTGAGTCGGGTGGCGGGTGGTCGGCGGCGCAAGCGGGCTTGGTGGTGGGCCGACAGAACGGCAAGGGCCAGATCCTGGTGGCCCTGGAGCTGGCCGGGCTGCTGCTGCTCAGGGAGTGCGTGCTGCATACAGCGCATGCGGTGAAGACCAGCTCGGACGCGTTCCGCAGGTTGGTGGCGGTGGTCGATAGCCACGATGACCTGACCCGGTTGGTGCGTCGCCGGTCTCATCAGGTGGGGATGGAGTACCTGGAGTTCGCCTCTGGCGCCCGGGTGTCGTTCACGACCCGATCCGCGTCCGCGGGTCGGGGCTTGTCGATCGACCGCCTGGTGGTCGACGAGGCGGAAGACTTGCCGGCCGCTGAGGTTGGAGCGTTGGCGCCGACGGTGTTCGCCCGGCCGCGGGCTCAGTCGCTGTACGTGGGGACCGCTCCGGGGCCGACCCATGATGCGGAGGCGTTCACGACGATGCGCCGTGCCGCGCACGAGGGGCTCAACCCACGGTTGGCGTGGTGGGAGTGGTGCGCGGAGTGGGGCGCCGACATCGACGACCGGGACCTGTGGGTGCGGGTGAATCCTGCGGTGGCAGCGGGCCGGGTGCCGATCCAGGCGGTCATGGACGACCGATCGATTCTGCCGACGGACCAGTTCCGGGCAGAACGGCTGTCGATGTTCCTGCCGCGCGGGTCGGGACCGGTGGTGTTCGACGCCGAGCGATGGGAGGCGTTGACCGATCCCGATTCGACGCCGGCGCGCAGCATCGCTATCGGGGTGGATGCTCCACCATCGCGGGATGCGGCGACCGTGTGTATCGCCGGACGGCGGGCTGACGACCTGCTGCACATCGAGTGGTACGAGACGCAGGACGGTTTGGGGTGGCTGCCCGGGTGGGTGGCGCAACGCTTGACCCCGCACGTCCGTGCGGTGGTGATGGACGCGCGGAACCCGTGCGCAGAACTGGACTGGACCTCCGCCGGGGTGCGCCCGACGTTGGCCGGGACCCGGGAAGTCGTAGCCGCCGCCGGTGCACTGTTCGACGCGGTGGCGGATGAGAAGACCCGGCATCGTGGACAAGTCGAGTTGACCCGCGCGGTGCTGGGCGCGGCGCAGAGGCCGATGGCCGGTGGGCAAGGTTTCGGGTGGGACCGGAAAGCGCCGGGATCGTCGGCGTTGCTGGCGGTGTCGCTGGCTGTCTGGGGTGTCGACTCCGGTGAGGTGCGCAAGCCGCGCCGGAAGCAACCGGGCGAGCCCCGCCGGGTCAGCGCGGGACGAACCGGGTCCGTCACCACCCAGTGGCTTTAGCGCGTCAAGGAAACGGAGAAACGGATGCCCTACGAGATCGCTTCCGCCTATGTCTCGATCGTCCCCACGATGCGTGGGTTCGATTCCAAGATCAATGACCTGTTCAAGGGTGTGACTCAACAGGCGGATCGGACGGGAACCGAGTCCGGCGACTCGTTCCTCGGCGGGTTCAAGGGCAAGGCGCTGGCCGGAATTGCCGGCATCGGTCTCGCGGTTGGCACGGCGTTCATGGATGCCTACTCGGAGGCGTTGGACGTTAAGGGGGCACAGGCGAAAGCACAGGCTTCGCTTGGGCTGTCACCGGACGAAGCGAAGGGCCTCGGCAGGACGGCCGGCTCCCTGTATGCCGCGGGCTACGGCGACTCGATCGGCGAGTTGACGGACTCCGTTGGGTCCATACAGTCTGCCTTCCAGAACCTGAAGTTGCCGGATGGGCAGTTGGAAAAGCTGACCGGCAAGGCGCTCTCGTTCTCGCAGGCGTTCGGCGGCGATGTCGAGTCGGTCGCGCAGAACGTGAACACCCTGCTGGGATCTGGGCTGGTGAAGAACGCGGACGAGGCGTTTGACCTGTTGACCAAGTCGTCGCAGAAGGTCCCGGCCGCGCTGCGCGGGGACATCGCCGACGCATCAGACGAGTACAGCCAGTTCTTCCGCACCCTCGGGTTCTCCGGTAACCAGGCGTTCGACGCGCTGGTCAACGGTGCCTCCAAGGGCACGTTCGGCATTGACAAGACCGGCGACGCGATCAAGGAATTCACGATCCGCGCGACGGACATGTCAACGTCCAGCACGGCTGCTTTCCAGTCGCTCGGTCTTGACGCCCAGGGTATGACGAACAGCATCCTGGCTGGCGGTGACAGCGCTAAGGGTGCCTTCAACCAGATCACCGATGCCCTTCTCAACGTTCAAGACCCTGCTGCGCAATCACAGGCTGCCCTGGCCTTGTTCGGTACGCCGCTGGAAGACATGAACGTGCAGGACATTCCCGAGTTCCTCCAGGGGCTAAAGGGGATGTCCGGCGGGATGGGTGACGCAGCCGGTGCAGCAGACGCGATGGACCAGGCGATGGGGTCCACCACGTCCGGCATCGAACTGCTGTGGCGGAACATGAAGTCGAAGCTCGTCGGGTTCATCAGCGATCAGGTGATACCCGCGATCAGTTCCTTCACGTCATGGGTTGCAGAGAACCTGACCCCGGTCATCAACGACCTGACCGTGTGGCTCGGTGAACATCTCGCCCCGGTGATCCAGAAGGTCTCGGACTTCTTCATGACGGTGCTGCTGCCGGCGGGGCAGCAGGTGTGGGCATGGTTCGAGGAGAACCTGTTGCCGACGGTCCAGCGGGTCGGACAGTTCATCGGCGACACTTTCGGCAATCTGTTCACGATCCTCGGCGGCATCATCGACTTCATCGCCGGGGTGTTCACAGGTGACTGGTCCCGTGCCTGGGACGGCATCAAGACGATCTTCTCCGGGATCTGGGATCAGATCCAGAACATCATCGGCTTGGCGTGGGACGTGATCACCGGGATCGGCGGGAAGATCCTCGACTGGCTGTCCGGCCTGCCGGGCTGGGCGTGGGAACGGATCAGCGCGTTCGGTTCCTTCCTGGTCGAGAAGGGGGAGCAGTTCCTTCAGTGGATCTGGGACGGCATCACCACCAAGGCGTCCGAGGTGTGGGACTGGTTCACAGCTCTGCCCCAGGCGGTCTGGAACCGGGTTGCCGCCTTCGGCTCCTGGGTTCTGGACCGTGGCAAGGAGTTCATCGGGTGGATCGTTCAGGGCATCAAGGACGGTGCGTCAGCGCTGTGGGAGTGGATCACGGGTTCCCCGGGTGACCCGAACTCGCTGCTGGGTGGGATCTGGAGTTCGTTCACCTCGATCGGCGGGAAGCTCTTGGAGTTCGGCGGCAAGGTCGTCGGCTGGATCGTCGACGGCATCAAGGCAGGTATCGGCAAGGTCGCCGACGCGATCACCGGGCTGTTCGACGATCTGACGTTCAACCCGGACGGCACGATCTCCACGCCGGAGGGGTACGTCACCGCGAACCCGTTCGCCGGCGGGTCGGCTCGCGGTGGTGTCATCCCCGGCAGTGACCCTGGTCGGCGGGACAACGTCCTCGGGCGGCTCCCGAATGGGGTCGGTTGGGGCTTGCGGTCCGGTGAGTCGGTGTTCGTCCCGGAGTTCACCAAGGCGATCGGCGGCGCCAGCACGGTCTCCGCGTGGAACCGGGCCGCCGAGCAAGGACGTCTGTCTGAGTACGGCTTCGCGCGGGGCGGTGTGGTCGGTTACGGCACCACGATGGCTGAGCTGACCGGCAAGAAGATGGTCGGCGCGGGCGATCCGTGGGCGAAGACCCTGATCGACTCGGCGATCGGCAAGGCCAAGGATTTCCTGTCCACTCTCTGGTCCGGGTTGTTCGGCTCGTCGGTCAGCGGTGGCCTGAACCTGTCGCAGGATCCCAGCTCGTTCGGCTGGAACCGCGCGCAGGGCATCGTGCCGTACTCGTGGAACGGCAACCCGATCCTGGGCGGTGTCGCCGGTGGCACCGAGGGACTATGGGGGGCGCTGCTGTCCGCCTTGGTGCCGCAGATTCCCGGCGGGTTGCTGTCGCCGCTGTACGGCTTCGAGAACCGCAACAACGTGAACTCGCCTGGCGCCCCATCGTTCCACTCCTACGGTCTGGCCGTCGACATCAACGCCCCATTCAACGGCAACGGCGCTCCTGGGTACGGGCGGTCCGGCCGAGGTGTGATCCCGGCCGAGCTGGCGCACAGCCTCGCCGCGAAGTTCGGCATGCTGTGGGGTGGCGACTTCAGCGGCACGCCGGACCCGATGCACTTCGAGATCCACGTCAGCCCGAACCAGATCGGCGCGGGCGGCATCCTGAACCAGGCAGCAAACGTCGCCAGCGGGCTGTTCTCGCAGGTGGCCGGCTCCGGTGTCGAGCGGTGGCGGTCTACGGTTCTGCAAGCCCTGGGCCTGACTGGACAGCCGGCGTCCTACGCGGACGTGGTCCTGAACCAGATGCGCACGGAGTCAAGCGGCAACCCGCGAGCCATCAATCTCACAGATTCCAACGCCACCGTTCGCGGCACTCCGAGCAAGGGTCTGATGCAGGTCATCGACCCGACGTTCCGGGCGTACGCGCTGCCGGGCTACAGCAGCGACATCTACGACCCGCTGTCCAACATCATCGCGTCGATCCGGTACGTCCTGGCGCGGTACGGCTCGATCCCGGCAGGGATGCGGGGCGTGGCGTACGACTGGGGCGGCTGGCTGATGCCGGGCGTTACCCCGACGGTGAACATGTTGAACAAGCCGGAAGCGGTGCTCGATCCGGCGCAGTCGCAGGCGTACATCACGCACGCGCAGGCGATCGCCGACGGGTACGCGGGTCGGACGCCGGCGATCACTGTCAACAACTACATCGACGGACAGCAGCTTGACGCCCGGACGGAGATCATCGTGGACGGCAAGCTCGTGCAGGTCGGCAGTGAACTCGTGACGGCGATGGCCCGTTCATGAACGGGCCCGGGGATCTCGCTCGCATCCTCAAGAGGGAGTTGGTCCGCGAGCCGCCGACCAACGCGGGCTTCTTCCAGGTGTCGGGTGTCCGTCCCGGCGACCATCTGGTCAGTCTTCGCGGCGGCGGCTTCGTCGAACCCATGCCGGTCGGTCGCACGAACTGGTGCCGGGCTTTCGCCGATGCCGTTGACGCCGGTGTCGCCGATGGCCGTTCCGTGTTCGTCTACTTCGTCAGCGGGCAGCCGGTCATCGTGGATGTGATGGGGTGACGATGCCGGGCTGGCGTCAGGCTTGAGACGTCATCCCAGCGAAGTCGACGACCTGACCGCTCGGATTGATCACGAGGCGCTTCACTTCGAGCGTGGCCGTGTCAGGGAAGTGGATGACCTCTCCGGACACTGCGTGACGGCGCCCCTGGTCCGCCACGCTCCATCGCAACCGTCCCAGTGGCCCGCTCGGGCCAGAGACCAACCAATGGTCACCGTGCCGGTGGATGGCGAGTCGATCACCGATCCTGACATCAGCAACAAGCGGGTTCCCCGACCCCTTCGCAAGGCCGTGGACGGGTGGCGTGTGCTTCGCATACAGGAACTCGGCTGGCTCCGTGTTGGGGTAGCCAATGAGGTGGTCGCCGTTGTTCCGTGTCGAGATCACGGGATAGACGACACCATCGAAGACAAGCGTTTTAGTCACGAGTACCACTTCGATGGACGCTTCAAGCGGCGACCGGTCGATGGCTCGATGACGACGGGTGGCATCTGCGCCTGATTGATCTTTGTTCGGCTGATGAGGAAGGACGCGGGCATCAATCGTTGGAGGTGCGCCGAGTAGCGCTCCGGCGGGAAGGCGGCAGCAATGAAAAGTGAGCTGTTCAACCGGCGGGCGGTCTTGACCGCGGGAATCAGGTCGGAGTCGGCTGAGATGACAAGGGCCGCGTCCGACGCCGCCATCGCGGCGTCCTCGACGATCGAAACTGCGATGTTGACGTCCGTCTCTTTCTCCTCGTAGTGCGGCCGGGCCCGGCCGCAACCTCGGCACAAGATCTCCTTCCGCTGGTATCGACCTTGGATGATTGTCAAGACCCCGGGGGATCTCGCCATCAGCGCGTCCAGGTAGGTCGACTGGCGCGAGGCTGCCTCTGGCTGGTCGAGGACAGGTGCGGTGAAGTACCTGACCGAGATCAACTGGCTTGCGGGGCGCAGGCTCTTCGCGAGCGCTACCACATCGAGCCACAACTTCTTGCGTCCAGCCCAGTCATGGATGCCGTGGTACAGGTTGAACCCGTCGATGTAGACGATGAGACGCTGCACCCCGACCCCCCGGACCGTTTTACGGAACCGTGATGTTCCCCACGTGAACATCTGACTCCGTGGACGCGTATATTACTTCCCGTACCCCGCCATGGCCTCGCGGCTGTGGTCCAGCGGCCCCGGGCAAACCCGGGGCCGCTTTTGTTTACATCCAGTCCTACAGCTCCCGCCACAGCCGATCCAGCATCCCCGGTGTCCACCGCTCCCGGTCCCGCCGGTCCAGGAGCCCGAGGTTGGCCGCGTCCAGCTCGGCCAACACCCGGTTGACCTCTTGGCGCAGGGCGCGGCGGGTGACGCGACGGTGGCGCCTCATCGCTTCTGGCGCGCGATCAACCGCCCCTGGTTGTCCGCGCCCATGTAGTGGAGGCCAGCTTCGTTGATGACGGCCTCGACGTTCTCCTCGGTCGTCTGGCAGCCCGGGCACAGGTAGCCGGTGGGCCGTCCTGCGCTGACCACCACGTTCCATTCACCATGTCCGCGGTACCTACGCCCGCAGCGGGTGCACTTGACGATGTCGGTCATCCGTCTCGCCTCGGCCGCCGCAGATGCACGGCCCCTGCGCTGTCCGCCGCCTCGACCGCCCCGATAATCAGGTCCCACGGGCTCAGGCCGAGCAGCCGGGCGCCGCGTTCAAGCTCGGGGATGGCGACCGCCTTGTGGCCGATCATCACCTTCCGACGGATCTGCGCGGCCTTACGGAACTTCACAGGAGACCAGCCGTTCGCGGCGGCCTCTTGGCGCAGCATGGTCGCCACGCTCCGGCTGCGCGCGCTCATCGGGTCTCTCCGGCGGCGATGCAGGCGTTCCGGTAGCGGAACGCGGCGGCGACGAGCCGATTGACGTCGTACGGCCGCAGCGCGCGGTCCATCAGCTCCACCAGTGCGGCGGCGGACTCGTCGCGTCCGGGTGTGGCGGGGACATCTTCCGGAGCCGGGCCAAAGGCCAGGTCGGCCGCCTCACGGAGAGCGGCGATCAACGTCTCGACCTGCTCACGGTTGTAGAGGTGGTCGCCGTTCTCCACCTCGACGCCGGGCTCCGTCTCGGTCGGCGTCTCGTAGACCTCCGCGGTCACGACCACCCGCTTGTTGAAACGGGTCGGCGTGTCCAGGACGTCCACCGTGTGGAGCCGCTCCAGCTCGATGCCTTCCTCCATCGGCCACTTGTGCGCGCCGGAATCCTGACACCAGGCGACCGGGCAGGGGCTGACGGGTGGTGATGCGAAGGTGGTCATTGCTGACCCTCTCTCCTCGCCGCCCTCGATCGGGGCGGGGTAGCAGAGACACTATGAGTGCATGTTGACCGGCACCATCATCGCGATTTCCTTGCGACCGCCGGATTCGAGCAGCTGGCGTTTGGACAGCGCGCGGACGTCGGCCGCCTGCGCGCGGAGCACGTCGGCCAGCGGGGTGCCGCGTTCGATGGCGACGGCCATCCCGTCCAGGAAGCGGGCCAGGGGTTCCAGGCGGGTGCGGTCGCGCAGGTTGGTCAGGGCGGTCAGCAACGGGGTGCCGGCCCGGGTCTCGGCGAGCACTCCGCTGAGCTGGCCGACCAGCGGCCCGTGGGCGAGGGTGGTGATGCGGTCGATCGCCCCGGTCGGGCTTTCGCCGGCCGTGACCGACAGGGCCAGCATCTCGGCGACGACCGGAAACTCGGCGATGATCTCCGCCTCCTGCTTCTGCACCGCCTGGGTCAGCCACCAGTCGCGGCCGAGCACGCCGGCCACGGCGGAGCCCAGCACCAGCAGGATCAGGATGAACGGGTTCGACTGCCCCAGGACGACGGCGATCACCCCGATGCCGGCGCCGATCGCCGCGCCGAGGGAGCCCCAGAGGACCTGCTCGACCCGGAACTGGTCGACGGTGAGCGGGCAGGACAGGGCGGCGAGCCGCCGTTCGACCGAACCGCGGCCGCCCATGACCTTGTCCACGAACCGGACCGCGTCGCGGACCAGCGGGGCGGTGAGCCGGCCGAGCGGGCCGGTCGCCGACCCGGGGACCGCTCCGGCGAGCAGGCGGGACGGCCGGCCGGCATCGGCCAGGTAGGGCGCGATGCGGTCGGACATCGTCGGACGGCGCAGCGGCGGCAGGGACAGCACGGCGAGCAGCAGACCGGCCGCGGCGACCGCGCCCAGGACCCCGCCGAGCAGCAGCGGGTTCATCGCAGGACCCGCCTGTCCTCGGGCAGCCGGCCGATGCGGATCATCAGCCGGTAGGCGACGAAGGACAGCGCGGCCCCGGCGAACAGGATGACGGTTCCGGTCGGGGTGTCGTAGGCCTGGAGCGTCTCGCGTTGGGTGGCCAGCAGGACCAGCACCAGCCACGGCGCCGCCACCGCCATCCGGGCCGCGTTGACCGACCAGGTCTGCCGGGCCAGCAGCTCGGCGCGGGTGCGGGCGTCGTCCCGCAGGAAGCCGGACAGGGTCGACAGCAGCCGGCCCAGGTCGGTGCCGCCGACCTCGCGGGCCACCCGCAGCGACTCGATGACGCGGTCGCCGACCGGGTCGGCCAGGGTCGCCTTGAGCCGGTCGAGGCAGTCGTTGAACCGGCCGGTGGTGCGGTAGTCCGCGCCGAACCGGCGGAACGGGTCGCGCAGCTGCTCCGGCCCGCGGTCGCCGATCGCGGTCAGCGCCTCGGGCAGCGACAGGCCGGCGCGCACCCCGGAGGTGAGGTTGTCGACCACCTCGGGCCACAGTTCCCGCAGGTCGGCCTGCCGTTTGTGGCGCAGCCGGGACACGATGAGCCGGGGCACCGCGCCGGCGAACAGCGCGAAGATGACCGACACGCTGATCGATCCGGTCAGGGCCAGCCCGAGCACCCCGACCAGCACCGCGGCCAGGCCCTGCAGCGCGAACAGCTGGACGGGGGACACGCCGGGCAGCCCGGCCTGGATCAGCCGTTCCCGGGTGCCCTCGAACGGTGGCCGCCGGGCGCGGGAGGGGGCGGCCGCGGTGGCCAGGCCGTGCCAGATCAGCAGCAGCCCCAGGCCGAGCATCAGACCGAGAAAGGCCCCCACCCGTCCGCCTCCGTCCGCCCATTCGTCGCGATCGGGTGACGATACCCACGCCGGTCGGTGGGGCAGAAATCAACTTTCGGTGATTGTGGATAAGTCCCGGCAATTGTCGGCGATGCGCTCGCGTCACGATTCCGGACGGCTCACATCCGGGCCGTCGTATCGAATTCCGGATCGACTCGGCTGATCCGGCCGGGGTGGGCTCCCCGTCGTCCGGGTGAGTCGGGGTCCCCGTCCGGGTCCTCGCTGGGTGACCGTCGACCACGATCGGTCAGACCCGTCGGCCGGGCCGGCGGGTGTGACCGTCAGGCCGGACCCCAGGCGCCCAGCTTCGCCGCCAGCGGTCCGGGGAACACTGCCTTGCCCCACACCTCGCCGATCTTCTCGAACGGCACCAGGTTGTCGTGGACCTTCGCGCCCCTGCCCGCGCCGACGACGACCGGCCCCAGGGACATGCCGCCGCCCATCACGCTGTCGTATTCGGCCTGGTTGACGCCGTAACAGACGCCGTCGCCGGTGCACCGCACGTGCTGCAGGCCCATCGCGTGGCCGAACTCGTGCGCGGAGGTGACCTGCCGGCTGGAGACCTTGGTGTGGTCCCGGTGCTCCAGGCTGGTCGGCTTCGGGTCGTTGTCGCCGATCTGCAGGGCGCCGGTCCGGCCGGTCGCGCCCGGCTCCAGGCGCTGGTCGACGTGGGAGCGCACGCCCGAGGTCGCGCCGTAGAGCTTGAACGCGATGTGCTCGCCGCTGTCCACGATCTGGACCGAGACCCGGGTGGCGAACACCGGCACCTTCAATCCCTTGGTCACCGGGGTGACCGATCCGGTGCCTGCCCACCCCGATTCGATCGCGGATTTCAGCTTCGGCCCGAAGGCCCGGAACGCCGGAATGTTGTTCTTCTCCCATTCCTTGGTGCCGGCCGGATCGCCGCTGTAACTCTGCCCTTCCAGCATTTCGATCTTGATCCGCATGATCAGGGTGATCGTCCCGGTGGTCGGATCGACCAGGGCGTCGAAGCGGTTGTCGAATGCGCTGCGATCGAACGTCCGCACGTCGGGCGGGGCGCCGACGTAGCGCATGAGGTCGTCGATCTGGTCCAGCGGCAGCGCGGCCCGTTCGGCCGCGTTGGCGCCGGCGAACGCCGCCCAGTTGCCCTTCTGCGCCACGGCCCGCAGTGCCAGCACCAGCCGCGGCCCGCCGACGAACTGGGCGCCCTTCTCATCGGCCCGGACCTCCGGCGGCAGCGCCGCGACCGCGGGCAGCAGGGCGAACATCGCCTGACCCTGGATCGCGGCCAGCGCCTTCTCGGTCTCCGCGGAGCGCTGGACCACGCCCGGCGGGCCGGGGTTGCGCTGGACGAGCCGGGTGACGCCGGCGTTGCCGGCCAGCCGCTGCAGGCCGACCACGTGCCGGCTGCGGCTGCCGAGGTCACACCGGCCGGACTGGGGCCCGTGGCGGGCATCCGCCGTGGTGCCGGCGGGTGCGGCCGGCACGTCCGTCGCGCGGACGGGGCCGGCGGGACGGGCCGGCGCCGGCTCCGGAGTCGCGCGCGCCGGTTCCATCGCCGAAATCTATGGCGAACGGCGGCACCCGGCCCAGGCCGTCGGGCCTTCCCGAAGGGGACGGGTCGGCTGCCCGTTCGGGCGGCAATGCCGGCCAGGTCCCACCCCGACCTAGACCCGTGGCGGCCCGGCGTCGATGCGGGCGCGGTGCCGGGCCACGGCGTCCGGCCCCATCGACCAGTCGGACTCGACCCAGAACGTCGCCCCGGCGTCGACCCACTCACGGACCAGCGCGTCGCCGGCCGAACCGGTGGGCGAGACGCCCTCGGCGACCACCTGGTACCCGGCCCACGGCAGGCCGGCCTCGGCCCGCAGCGGCCGGACCGCGGCCACCACATCGGCGAGATCGGCCGGACCGAAGGGTGTCTCCGCCGCGTACCCGACCTTCGTGGACAGCAGCCCGTCCCAGCGGGCGGCCCGCCGCAACGACGGGACGGAGGGGTGGGCGCCAACCACCCAAACCGGCACCCGTGGCTGCTGCACCGGTGGCGGCGGGGGCATGAAATCGGTCGGCGTGACCTGGTAGTGCGTTCCGGAGAAGGAGAACGGCTGCCCGTGCATCAGACCGTCGTAGACGGCCAGGCCCTCGTCCAGTTTCTGGGCCCGGACCCGCCGGCCCTCGTCGCGCTCGAACGCCAGCCACCCCTCGTGCAACGCACCCATCCCGACGGCGAGCTGCACCCGCCCGCCGGACAGCGCGTCGAGGGTGGCCACCCGGCCGGCCAGGTCCCACGGGCGGATGCGGGGCAGGGGAGTGAGCATCGTGCCGAGCCGGATCCGCTCGGTCACCATCGCGGCCGCGGTCAGCGTGATCCAGGCGTCCTGCCCCCACACCGCCTCCCACGTGAAGATCGCGTCCCAACCGGCCGCCTCCGCGGCGACGGCCAGATCGGCGAACTCCCGGGACGAGGCGGCACTGATCACGATTCCGGTCTGCAGGTCGGCCATGCGCGCACTGTGCCAGAGGGGTCCGACAGTGCCGCGGCAGCGACGCGACCGGGCCGCAGCCGTCAGCGGACCTTGATCGCCAGGTCGGTGCGGAAGCGGGCCGGATCGGTCTCCAGGCGCGGGTCGGTCAGGTAGATCTCCAGACGCGCTGCCCATTTCTCCACGCCGTCGGCGATCTCGCGGTCCAGATCGAGCCCCTGATCGTCGGCCCAGGCCATCAGGCTCGCGGTCGCCGCGAGCAACCCGTCGAACGGGCCGACGTGGGTGGTGGTGACGTAACGGCCGGCGGGGAGTTCACCCGCCTCGGTGGGGAACGGGGTCACGTGCTCGGGCAGCGTCGCGCCGGCCGGCACCGGCACGCCCACCTGCACCGTCATGGCCTCGCCGTGGATCTCCAGGTAGCGGAAGAACGGGGCGCCGGCCGGCGTCGTGCCGTGGGCGACCAGCGCCCCGACCAGCTCGGGGATGCGGTCGGCGATCTCGGCGATCGTCGCCAGGGTGATCCCGGTGGTCGTCCCGACGAACGGCACCGCCGGGCGGTCGAGGACGTGCGGATCGGAACCGGCCATGACGCCATTGCACCTCAGTCGGGCAGGCCGGGCATGGTGAAACCGGTGTCGCGGCCCATCAGCACCCCGCGGGTGAGCGAGGCGGAGCCGAACTTGTCCCGGATGCCGTCCATCGCCCGGTCCAGCGCGGCCGCCCGGGCCGGCGACTCCCGCTCGGTGAACGGCAGTTCCAGCTGGCCGTCGCCGTCGTCGAGGTTGCCGACCGCGACCCCCAGCAGCGTCAGCCCGCCGCGGTCGCGGATGGTCGGCATCGCGACCGCCACCAGGTCGCGCACCGCCTGCAGCACGACGGGGGTGCTGGACGTGGCCCGGGGCAGCGTCCGTGACCGGGACGCCCGGGTGAAGTCGTCGAACCGCAGCCGCAGCATCACCGTGCGGCCCTCCCGCCCGGCCTTGCGCATCCGCCCGGTGACCCGCTCGACCAGGCCGATCACGATCGCGTCGATCTCGGCCACGGTGTGCTGCCCGCGGCCCATCGCGTGCTGGGACCCGATCGACCCGCGCCGGGTGCCGACCTGCACGACGCGCGGGTCGCGGTTGTGGGCCAGGGCGTGCAGATGGTGGCCGGCGCCGCCGCCCAGCGCGGTGACCAGGGTGGCCTCGTCCAGGGTCGCGACCTGACCGACCGTGGTGATGCCGAGCGCGTGCAGCTTGGCGGTGGTCTTCGGGCCGACCCCCCAGAGGCGTTGCACCGGCAGCGGGTGCAGGAACTCGAACTCGGCCTCGGGCTCCACCACCAGCAGCCCGTCCGGCTTGGCCACCCCGCTGGCCACCTTGGCCAGGAACTTGGTGCGGGCGACGCCGACGGTGATCTTGAGCCCGACGTCGGCCAGCACCCGGGCACGCAACCCGGCGGCCACCTCGCGGGGGGTTCCGGCGACCCGGCGCAGGCCGCCGACGTCGAGGAACGCCTCGTCGATGGACAGGCCCTCGACCAGCGGGGTCGTCGCCCGGAAGACCTCGAACACCGCCTTGCTGGCCCGGGAGTAGGCGGCGAACCGCGGCTCGACCACCTCGGCGTCCGGGCACAGTGCGCGGGCCTGCCGGCCGCCCATCGCGGTCTTGACGCCCATCGCCTTGGCCTCGTAGCTGGCGGCCAGTACGACCCCGCCGCCGACGATGACGGGGCGACCCTGCAGGCGCGGGTTGTCCCGCTGCTCGACCGAGGCGAAAAACGCATCCAGATCGGCATGCAGGATGGACGCATCCGTCCTGCTCCCGCCGATCCGCACGAACACATGTTCGCATATCCGGCACGCCGGGTCGAGGGTCATCCGGCCCGGCGCGCCGGAACCGGGATCAGCCGGCCTCGGCGCCCGCGTAGGTGCCCACGCTCCAGGCGTTGCCCTCAGGATCGGTGAAGGCGAACTCGCGGCTGCCGTAGTCGGTGTCCGCCGGCTCGCGCAGCAGCGGCCAGCCGGCGCCGGTGACCCGCCCGGCGAGCACGTCAAGGTCGGGGGCCGAGCCGACCGACAGGTAGATGGTCCCGGTGCCCGGGGCGCCGGCCGGCCCCGACCAGCGTTCCTCGGGTTCGGAGCCGAGCATGATGCCGCCGCCGTCCGGCCACAGCAGTTCGGCGTGGGCGATGGGCCGCTCGTCGCCGCCGCGGTGCACCACGGACTCGGTGAAGCCGACGACCTCGGTCAGGAAGTGCAGCGCGGCCTCGGCATCGCGGTAGGAGAGGGTGGGCCAGGCCCCGGGACGGGTGCGGGTTGCTGTCGTCATGCCGGCGAGTCTGCCGACCGGGCGGCGTCGCCGTCTTGCACAAAAGGGAACTCCTGCGCGATCCACCGGCCGGGGCTGCAGCCGGCGAACTCGCGCCACTCCGTGGTCAGGTGCGGCTGGTCGGCGTAACCCGCGTCCGCCGCGACCTGCGCCAGGCTCCGGTCGCGACGGCCGATCAGCTCGCGGGACCGGGCGAACCGGGCCAGCCGGGCCAGATCCTTCGCGCCCACGCCGATCTCGGCCCGCAGGCGGGTGGTCAGGTGCCGGCGCGACCAGCCGACCTCCTGGGCGACGTCGCCGATCCGGACGCGGCCGTGCCGCCCGACGATGACCTGCCAGGCCCGGGCGAGCTCGGGGGTGGGCGGGTCGGCGTCCGCGGCGCCGATGCGGGCGGTCAGCCAGCGGGCGACGACCGCGGTCGCGGCCGCCCCGGACAGTCCGCCGGACAGTTCGCCGGACAGGCCGCCGGGCCGGTCGCCGGCGAGGCGGGCGGCCAGCTCCGGTCCGTCGGCGACCAGCTCGGCCCCGTCCGCGACCAACTCGTCGATCTCCAGGACCTCGCCGGCCAGGGCGGCCGCGGGCAGGCCGAACACGGCCCGCGCGGCCAGCGGGTGGACCGCCAGCTGGATGCCGCGCTGGTCCGCGGTCGGTGCGTGCGGCAGGCGCCGGGGCATCACCACCGCGCGGGTGTGCAGGCCGCCGACCGGGACGTGGAACTCGGCCGACCGCATCCGGCCGCCGTCGGGCACGGCGATGGGCAGCGCCCCCGACAGCGAGAACACCAGCGTGAGCCAGGGGCTGGGGAAACCGCGGTGCTCACCGGGCAGCGGCGGCATCCGGTAGCCGACCATCCCGGGCACCGCGGCCCGGGCCGCGGGCGGCGGGACCAGCCGGACCAGCGCCTCGGGCGGCGGGTCGGCGGACATGTGATCACGGTAGCCCGCGACCGGTTCGGGCGGCCCGGCTCGATAGGGTGGGCTGATTCGCCCGGACCGCGGGCCGACGGATGGTGTGCCGGGAAGTCTGGTCGGCGGAAGGATCCTGCATGCCCGTTCCAGACCCGTCCGGAACGCCGTCGGACTCGTCGATGTTCTCCCGCGGGTCCTGGGCGGAGGACAGCCGGCTCGCCCAGATCCTGCGCAAGGAGACGGTCGGCGGCGCCCTGCTGCTGGGGGCGGCCGTGATCGCGCTGGTCTGGGCGAACTCGCCTTGGTCGGCCTCCTACTTCGCCATGCTCGACGCGATCGCCGGGCCCGACGTGCTGCACCTGAACCTGTCCCTGGAGGCCTGGGCGGCGGACGGGCTGCTGGCCATCTTCTTCTTCGTCGCCGGCCTCGAGCTCAAGCGCGAGTTCGTCGCCGGCGACCTGCGCGACCCGAAACGCGCGGCGGTGCCGGTGTTCGCCGCGGTCGGCGGCATGCTCGTGCCGGCCGCGATCTACCTGGTCTTCGCCGCGAGCTCGGCCCCCAAGGGCTGGGCCATCCCGACCGCCACCGACATCGCCTTCGCCGTCGCCGTGCTCGCCGTCATCAGCACCCACCTGCCCTCGGGCCTGCGGACCTTCCTGCTGACGCTGGCCGTGGTCGACGACCTGCTGGCCATCATCGTGATCGCGGTGTTCTACACCGCCGACCTGCAGCTGGGGTACCTGGCGCTGGCGCTGATCCCGCTGGCCGGGTTCGGGCTGCTGGTGCAGCGGCGGATCAGCCACTGGTACCTGCTGCTCCCGCTGGCGGTGGCCACCTGGATCCTGGTGCACGCGTCCGGGGTGCACGCCACGGTGGCCGGCGTCCTGCTGGCCTTCACCGTGCCGGTGCGGCCGCACCCCCGCGACAAGGAGCCCGGCACCGGGCTCGCCGAACGGTTCGCGCACGTGCGCCGGCCGATCGCGGCCGGGGTGGGGGTGGCGTTGTGCGCCCTGTTCTCGGCCGGGGTGACCATCGGCGGGCTCAGCGGGTTCGCCTCCGCGCTGACCGATCCGATCGCGCTCGGCATCATCTGCGGCCTGGTCGTGGGCAAGCCGATCGGCATCCTGGCCGCCCCTTTCCTGACCTCCAAGGCGCTGCGCCGGCCGCTGCAGCAGGGCCTGACCTGGCCGGACGTGACCGGGGTCGCGATGCTGGCCGGCATCGGGTTCACCGTGTCGCTGCTGATCGGCGAGCTGGCGTTCGCGGCGAACCCGGAGGCCGACGACCACGTCAAGATCGCTGTGCTGACCGGGTCGCTGACCGCCGCCCTGCTGGCCGCCGTGGTGCTGCGGCTGCGCAACCGGCGGTACCGGGC
>NZ_JBMDXT010000464.1:0-9045 GCF_048594475.1 Nakamurella sp.
GCCAGCCGGTCCAGCCCGCCGGGATCGGCCGCGTCGGGTTTGGTCGACTGCCACCAGACCGGCCCGACGCCGAGATGGTCGACGGTGCCCGGCGGCAACGCCGCGGCCACCTCGACGTGCGCGATCGTCTGCACGGACAACCCGAGGACGGCGTCCGGGCCGAGCACGGCCCGCGCGGCGACGGGGTCGAGGTCGCCCTGGCCGACGTGGGCACCGGCCGCACCGATCGCCGCGACCAGGTGGACCCGGTCGTTGACGATGACCGGCACCCCGGTCCCCGCCAGGGCGGCGACCACCGATCGGCCGAGCCGGACGAACTCGTCGTCCGGCGCGTGCGGGTCGCGCACCTGCACGACGGTCACCCCGCCGCGCACCGCCGCGGCGACGGTCGCCGCCACGCCGTGCGCGCCGCAGAGCACGGTGTCGGTGACCAGGTACAGCCTCAGGTCGACCGGCCGGGCCATCGGCGGCTCAGCCCAGCCGGACCCGGTCGGCCAGCTCGTCCGGCGTCAGCAGGGCGAGCCGGTCGAGCAGGGCCACCGCGAACGTGCCCGGCCCGTCGGCCGCGGCGGCGGCACGGTCGCCGGCCACGGTCAGCGTGGCCGTCGCGGCGACGGCCGCCAGCAGCGGGTCCGGCACGACGGCGGCGAATCCGGCGATCATCGCGCCGAGCGCACAGCCGACACCGGTGACCCGCGTCAGCAAGGGGTGCCCGTTGGCCACCCGGACCACCCGGTTCCCGTCCGTGAGGTGGTCGACCGGTCCGCTGATGGCCACCACGGTGCCGTGCCGGCCGGCCAGCTCGACCGCGGCGTCGAGCGCGGCCTCCGGGGTGTCGACCGAGTCCACGCCCTTGCCGCCGGCTCCGCCGGTCAGCGCCATCACCTCGGAGGCGTTGCCGCGCAGCACCGTCGGCCGCTCGTCGAGCAGTGTGCGGGCGATCCCGGTGCGCCAGGCCAGAGCGCCGGCGGCCACGGGATCGAGCACCCACGGGGTGCCGGCGGCGGTCGCGCCGGCGACCGCCTGCTCCATCGCCGCCGTGGTGTCGGCGTAGGGGGTGCCGAGATTGACCAGCACGCCGCCGGCGATCCGGGCGAACGCACCGGCCTCCTCCGGGTTGTCGACCATGGCCGGGGCCGCGCCGACGGCCAGCAGCACGTTCGCCGTCCATTGCGCGACGACGATGTTGGTCAGGCACTGCACCAGGGGCGACCGCTCGCGCAGCGTCGCCAAGGCGTCGGCGCAGTCGGCGGGGCGGATCGAGGGAGCGGTCATGGCCGGGCGTTCCTCCACCTGGGTCAAGGGTCGGAGGCGAGGATAGCCAGGTCGGGCCACGACGGGAGGACGGCCATGGACCAACCACCGGGCGCGCCGCGGGGCGAAGCCCTGATCCGGCCCCTCGTGCCGGCCGACTGGCCGGCCGTCCGGGCGATCTACGCCACCGGGATCGCCACCGGGGACGCCACCTTCGAGGTCGTGCCGCCGGCGAGCTGGGCCGAGTTCGACGCCGGCCGACGGCCCGGACACCGGTTCGTCGCGCTCGCCACCGGCCCGGACCGCCCGGCCGAGGTGGTCGGCTGGGTGGCGGTGAGCCCGGTCTCGACCCGGGCGGCCTACGCCGGTGTGGTCGAGCACTCGGTCTACGTCGATCCGGCGGTTGCGGGTCGTGGGGTCGGCCGCGCGCTGCTGGCCGCGCTCATCGCGTCCACCGAGGCGGCCGGCATCTGGACGATCCAGTCGGCCGTGTTTCCGGAGAATGCCGCCAGCCTGGCCCTGCACGCCCGCGCCGGCTTCCGGACGGTCGGCCGGCGCGAGCGCATCGCCCGGCAGCACGGGCGGTGGCGCGACGTGGTTCTACTTGAGCGCCGGAGCCGGGTGATCGACTGACCGCTGCTCCAGTTGGTGCTTGGTCGGCTTGGGCCGAATCGGCCACCAGGTGAACCAGCCCATGTCGATCGCGGCGGCCGGCACGAGCAGGGTGCGCACGACGAACGTGTCCAGCAGCACGCCGAACGCGACAATGAACGCGATCTGGGCCAGGAACAGGATCGGGATGACGGCCAGCGCCGCGAAGGTGGCGGCGAGCACGATACCGGCGCTGGTGATCACGCCGCCGGTCACGGCCAGCCCGCGCATCATGCCGTCGTGCGGCCCGTGGAACGCCACCTCCTCCCGCGCCCGGGTCATCAGGAAGATCGAATAGTCCACGCCGAGCGCGACCAGGAAGACGAACGCGAACAGCGGCACCGCCGGGTCCGAGCCGGGGAAGTCGAACACGTGGTTGAACATCAGGGCCGACACCCCCAGGGCCGCGCCGAAGGACAGCACGGTCGCGGTGACCAGCAGCAACGCGGCGATCAACGACCGCAGCAGCAGGATGAGCACGAACAGGATGGCCACCAGCACCACCGGGATGATCACCGTCAGGTCGCGGGACGAGGTGTCGTTGGTGTCGACCTGGATCGCGGTGGTGCCGCCGACGAGCACCTGGCCGTCGGCGCCCGGCACGGCGTGGGCGGCGGTCCGCACGGCCCGGACGGTGGCCTCGGCCTCCTCGGAGTCGGCCGCCGCGGACAGGGTCGCCTGGATCTGCACCTTTCCGTCGACGACCAGCGGCGGGGCCCCGGCGGCCTGCGGGCCGGTACCGGCGGCGGTCAGGATCTGCGGTTCGCCGGAGATGCCGTCGACCCCGCCGACCGCCGACACGACGTCGGCGGCGATGGCCTCGGGAGCGATGATCACCACCGGGTTGCCGGACCCGCCGGGGAAGTGTTCGGACAGCGCGTCCTGCCCGGCGATGGAGTCCACGTCGGTGAGGAACACGTCGGTCTGCGCCGTGCCGGACGCCTTGAACGTCGGCACGAAGGCGCAGGCCACGCCCAGCACGATGACCGTGACGATCCAGATCTTCCGCGGCCGGCGGACCACGAACACCGCGATCTTCTCCCAGATCCCCGGCTTGGCGCGGTGGGAGACGGCGTGGGTGCCGCCGACCTGCTCGACGACCCGCGGGATCCGCGGCCAGAAAAGCCAGCGGCCGGCCATCAGCAGGGCCGGCAGCAGGGTCAGCGCGGCGACGAACGCGCAGGCGATGCCGATGGCGCCGACCGGGCCGAGGCCCTTGTTGGAGTTCAGATCGGACAGCAGCAGGCACAGCAGGCCGATGATGACCGTGCCGGCGCTGGCCGCGATCGGTTCGAGGCAGGCCCGCCAGGCCCGCTTGATGGCGACCCAGGTGGAGTCGACCTTGGTCAGCTCCTCGCGGTACCGGGAAACCAGCAGCAGACCGTAGTCGGTCGCCGCGCCGACGACCAGGATGAACAGGATGCCCTGGCTCTGCCCGTTGAGGGCCAGGACGCCGTTCTTGGCCAGCAGGTAGACCACCCCGCCGGCGGCGGCCAGCGCGCTGATGGAGGTGAACAGCACGACGAACGGCAGCACCACCGCGCGGTAGACCAGGAACAGGATGATCAGCACGGCGGACAGCGCCACCAGCAGCAGGAGGCCGTCGATACCGGCGAAGGCCGCGCCGAGGTCGGCGATCAATCCGGCCGGCCCGGTGATGTGCACCTCGCCGCCGGCGCCGGCGTCGGCCACGGTGGCCTCGGCGGAGGTGCGGATGGCGTCGACGACGTCGGCCAGCGGGTCCTTGCCGTCGGCCCCGACGGTCGTCACCTTCTCCTCGGAGAGCGGGACGATGACCAGGGCGGCCTGGCCGTCCTGCGACGGGATCACCGGGATCGGCGCGGCCTGCCCTCCCGGCCCGGCGACCAGGAAGTCCCCGACGGTGCCCATGTCGGTGCCCTTCGCGCTGGTCACCGGCTGGCCGGCCAGGCCGGCGGCGAAGCTCTGCCAGGCGGCGAGCTGCTGCGGGGTGCCGCTCGCACCGTCCGCAGTGGTGAAGACGACGAAGCCGGGGAGCTGACCGGAGTCGTCGAAGGCCCGGGCCGCCTCGGTCGCGGCGACCGATTCCGCCCCGGCCGGCAGGAACGACTCCTGGTCGTTCGACTGCACCGTGGACAGCGAGCCGATCGCGGGGCCGCCGAGGCCGGCGATCGCGAGCCAGGCCACCACCACCAGGACGAGCCCCACGCCGCGCAGGACGGCGCGGCGGCGGCCCGGGGACGATTGGTCCGTCTGGGTCTGCGAATGCTGAGGCATTGTGTCCGTTTCTGCCGGTTCCGTCACTCTGGACCACCTACCGGGCGACACTGCCGGGTCGGATGCGCGATCCGCACCATCAATCGGTGCGGATCGCCCGAGAAGGACGAGACGCTACAGCAGGCCGAGGGCGCGGGCCCGCTCCACCGCTTCCCGCCGGTTGCTCACACCGAGCTTGCGGTACATCGACCGCAGGTGGGCCTTGACCGTGTTGACCGACACGAACAGGTCGTCGGCGATCTCGCCGGCCTTGAGCATGGTCGGCAGGTACTTCAGGACGATCAGCTCCCGCTCGGTCAGGTGCTCGAGCCGGCCGTCCTCCCGCTGCGGATCCGGCTCCGTCCCGACCAGTGGCGTGACGAAGGCCGGATGGGCTCCGTCCAGCACCAGGTAGCGCCGCAGCACCCCGGTCAGCCGGTCCCCCAGGAGCAGGAACGGCCGGCGGATGCCCTCGGCCTGGGCGAGGTCGACCGCGGCGGTCAGTTCGGCCAGGGCGATCCCGTCGCGGTGCTGGCGCTCGGCGAGCACCGCCAGCAGCAGGCGGGCGAACACGACCGGCTCCCGGTACTGCCACCCGGGCTCGGTCATCGGGCGCAGCACGGCGTCCATCCGGTGCAGGGCGCCGGTGTCCAGCAGCGCCCGGGCCAACCAGACCCGCTGCCACGCGGCGGAGAACCCGCGGTCGGCCGCGGGCGCGCCCAGCCGGTCGACCGCCTCGTCCGGGCGGCCGGCCAGGATCAGCGCGGACGCGCCGGCCGCGTCGGCCCACCGCCGCATCCGGACGGGGGTGCCCGGCGTCCGGGCCAGCCCGGCCTGCAGCCGGGCGTCGGCCTCCAGCGCCGCCTGCGCGTCGCCGCGCAGCACCGCCACCTCGACGGCGGCCGTCGCCAGGCCCAGCCGGATGGCCCGGTCGGTGTGCGCGCCGGCCGTGGCCGCCAGCCCCCGGGTGACCGCCTTGGTCGCGTGGTCGGCGTGGCCGCGGGTGGACAGCACCAGGGCCAGCGCCAGGTGCAGCGCCATGCCCTGGACCTCCGAACCCCACCCCCGCCGGTCGACCGCCTCCAACGCCTCGCGGGCCCGGCGCTCGGCCCGGCGGCAGCGGCCGACCATCGCGTCCAGCAGGGCGTGGTAGGAGCCGGCGTTGAGCATGGCCAGCTCCATGCCCAGGTCCTGGAGCTGCTGTTGGGCGTCGGCGAGCGACCGCTCGGCGGCGTCGATGTCGTCGGTCCAGAGCTGGCCGACGCCCAGATTGTTGACCGCGATCGCCCGGAAGTGCCGGGCCAGCGGGACCTCCCGCCGCGGCGTCTCGTCCAGCATCCGCAGGATGCCCCGGCACACCTCGATCTGCCGGACCGAATCGCCCGTCATCCGGCAGCCGGCCTGCTCGAAGAGCTCGATCAGGAGGGCGGCGCTGGCCCGCAGCTCGGGCGGCGCGGCGTCCAGGTACTCCCGCGCCTCGGTGGTGTCCCGCCGCATCGCCGAATAGTCACGGCGCTGCATGTGGAAGGCGCAGGCGGCCAGCAGCTCGTACAGGGAGGGGACCTCGTTGGCACGGCGGGCCATCGGTTCCAGGGCCTTGGCCAGCGCCGGCGCCTGGACCGAGAGGATCAACGGGATGCAGGCCAGCATCGTCCGCCCGGCCCGGTCCCAGTCCCCGGCCTTGATCGACGACCGCACCGACTCGATCGGGCTGTCGTTGGCGGCCATCCAGGCCGCCACCCGGCGGTGCAGCTCGGGGACCCGGTCCCGCTGTTCGAGGGCCAGCCGGTGCCGCAGCAGATCCCGCAGCAGGGGATGGAACTTGAACCACCGGTTCTCACTGTCCAGGGCGGTCACGAAGGTGTTGGTCGACTGCAGGTGTTCGAGCACCTGCTGGCCGTCGGCCCGCCCGGTGATCGCGTCGGCGAGGTCGCCGCAGACCCGGTCGACCACGCTGGTGTGCAGCAGGAAGTCCCGCTCGTCCGGGGCCAGCCGCAGCATGACCTCCCCGACCAGGTACTCGGCGATCGCCCGGTCGCTGCCGGTGACCCGCTCGACGCTGGCGTCGACGTCGTGGTGGTCCATCGACATGGCGGCCAGCCGCAGGCCGGCCGCCCAGCCCTCGGTGCGCGCGTACAGGATGTCCAGCTGGTCGTCGCGCAGGCGGAAGCCCTCGAGGGCGAACAGTTCGGCCGCCTCGGCCCGGGTGAAGGCCAGGTCACGGCTGCGGATCTCGACGAGCTGGCCGGCCACCCGGACGCGGTGCAGCGGCAGCACCGGGTCGGCCCGGGTGATCATGACCAGCGTCAGGCGCTCCGGCAGCCGCTCCAGCAGCAGGGCGACCGAGGCGAGCACCTCGGGGTTCGTGATCAGATGGAAGTCGTCGAAGACCAGCACCAGCCGGCGGCGCAGGTTGGCCAGTCCGGCCAGCAGGGTGTCGACCTCGCGGGCGCCGAACACGCTGGCCGGGATGAGGTCGTTGAGAGCGCTCTCCTCGGCGACGCCGCCGCTCGCCCGGATCGCCGCAAGCATGGCGGACCAGAAGCTGTGCGGCGAGTCGTCCGTCTGGTCCAGGGCGATCCAGCCGAACGCGTGGTCGCCCTCGCGGCGGCGGACCCAGGACGCGACGGTGAGCGTCTTGCCGAAGCCGGGCCCGGCACTGACCAGGGTCAGGGTGTGGCCGATCCCCCGGTCCAGCAGCGCGTCCAGGCGGGGCCGCCGTACGCCCTCGGCGAGAGCCGGGAGGACGGTTGCCGCGGTCGTGCGGGCATGCGTGGCCGTCGTCACCCTGATCACCCTCGTAGCCCTTGACGGTTGGCGCAGCGAATGCGGCAAACCGGGATTACCCGACTTGCATGATTTCCGAACTCGCTGATCTGGAGGAGCGTACAGCGGCCGGACGTGGAAATTGAGAACACTCAGTGAGATCGACAGCGATCTGCATCGCACCCACACCTGGACCTCCTGCCCGCAACCATCCGGTCGGGGTGACGCGGGACGCCACGGTGCCGCGGGAGCATCGGGCGACGGGTTGGGGAGAGCAGAGGCCGGGAACTCCTCGGACGCCGTGGGCCATGGTGTGGGAGGAACGCATGTCGACGCTCGAGTACGAGATCAGTGTGTCCGGGGAGCTGCCGGAGACCGTACTCGACGAGGTCGAGAACTTCTCCGTCGAGGTCGTCCCCGTCCGCACGGTCATGCGTGGTCCCGTGGCCGACCAGGCCGCCCTCCACGGCATCATCAACCGGCTGCAGAGTCTGGGCCTGGATCTGATCGAGGTCAGGCGCATCGGCGAGACGGACGGCTGACGGCCGTGGCGGCGATCTACGAGTTCCACGTGGCCGGCCGGGTCGGTTCGGTCATCCGCTCCGCCCTGCCCGAGATGGAGACCTTCGAGCAGCGGGCCGGCCGCACGCTGCACGGCACCGCCGCCGAACGTCAGGAGATCGACCGCCTGCTGGAGCTGATCCAGACGTTCAACCTGATCGTGCAGCGCCTGCAGATCCACGTCGTCCCGGACCCACCGCGGGGGTGCCCGCTCGGCGGTTCAGGCGTCGGTCACCACGTGCCAGTCGTAGACGACCTTGGTGCGGAGCGCGACATCCTGGAGTGATCGGCGCCGGGGGCTGAAGATCACCCAGGCCAGGCCGACCGGGAAGAACACGCAGAACCCCGCCCGGACGAAGGCATGGGCCCAGCGGACCCGGCGGCCCCCGTTGGTCAGCAGGCGCAACCCCATCACGTAGCCGCCGTAGCTGCGCCCGGTCGTCACCCAGGCGACCGTCAGGTACACCACCGCGAAGCCGAAGCCGAACGAGAGCGTCACCCAGAACGGCACCGTCGGCCAGGCGAAGTTGGTCGGCGACCAGATGAGCTTGGCCAGCACGAAGCCCAGGTACGCCATCGAACTGACGACGATGACCACGGCGAGATCGATGCCCGCGGAAGCCCCGCGGGTGACGATGCCGGCCGGCCGCTGCTCGGTCTGGCCGTGGTGGTGTCCGGTGGTCGGATGGCTCATGGCCGCGGGTTCCGATCGGCCGGCGGCGGGACGTACCGGCCGTTGGTCGCCGACGGGTACACGATCGGCCGGTCGCTCCGGGCCGCGGTCGCCGCGGTCGCCGGGTCGGCCGCCGGCTCGCCGTTCGCCGCATCCGCCCGGACCCCGTCCCCGGGGCGGGGCCCGACGGGTGCCCCGTCCAGCTGACGCCGGCGGCCCAGCATCCGGCCGACGAACTGACCGATCGCGTCGTCGGCGTTCTGCCCCTGCACCCGGACCCCGTGCACCGCCTCGGAGGCCAGGCTGCCCGTCGAGTCGCGGATGATGCCGGCGAGATCGATTCCGTCGACGACGTTCTCGGCGATGGGGATGAGGTCGATGCCGTCGATGACCTTGTCCGCGATGGACACGATGTCGACCCGCCCGACGGCGGCGTTCAGATCGACCCGGGCCACGATCGCGTTCAGGTCCAGCCCGCTGACGATGCCCTGGATGTCCACCCCGGCGACGATCTCGTCGATGTCCAGGCGGCGGACGATGGCCTCGATGTCCACCGCGGCGAGCACCCGGTTCAGGTCGACCCGGCCCAGCACCGCGTTCAGGTCCACCCCGGCCAGCACCCGGTCCAGGTCGACCCGGCCCAGCACCGCCTTCAGGTCCACCCCGGCCAGCACCCCGTTCAGGTCGACCCGGCCCAGCACCGCGTCCAGGTCCAACCACGGCAGACCGGCGTTGAGGGCCACACGGGCCTACAGCGGGTACAGCTCCGAGGTCGTCGCGCTGGCCTCGCCCCGACCGGGGCCGGCCGGCGGGTCGACGGCCGCCGTCGCCGTGCCGTCCACGACCGGGGCCGGCCCGGGCGGGATCGGCTCGGGTGCGCCCGGCTCCGCCGGGCCCGATCCGGC
>NZ_JBMDXT010000465.1:0-5035 GCF_048594475.1 Nakamurella sp.
CCGTCGGAGCGGATCAGACCTCGGCCGGGACGCCCAGCGCCCGCTCGAACCCGGCGGGGATGACGAGGTCGGACGGGGACAGGTCGTGGACGGACGAGTGCCCCAGCCCGAGAACGGCGGAATCGATGCCGCTGCGCAGGATGTCGAGCACGTTCTCCACGCCGGCCTGCCCGTTGGCACCCAGGCCCCACAGGTAGGCCCGGCCGATCATCACCGCACGGGCGCCCAGCGCGACCGCCTTGACCACGTCGCTGCCGCGGCGCACGCCGCCGTCGAGCACGATCTCCACCTTGTCGCCGACCGCGTCGACGATGGCCGGCAGCGCCCGGATGGAGGCCGGGGTGCTGTCCAGGTTGTTGCCGCCGTGGTTGGACACGGAGATCGCGCTGACCCCCGCGGCCACCGCGGCCTTGGCGTCGTCGACCCGGCAGATGCCCTTGAGCATCAGCGGGCCGCCCCACAGATCGACCAGCCAGGCGACGTCGTCCCAGGTGGGCGGGGGCGTCTGCATCCATTCGTAGTAGACGCCGAAGAAGGTCGGAGCGCTCTGGCCGGGGTCGGCCAGGTTCGGCACGGTCAGATCCGGGATCTTGAGCGTCCGGCCGAACGACCAGAGCCACCGCGGGTGGGTGATCGCCTCGGGCGCGTAGTCCCACATCGCCTTGAGGTTGACCTTCTCCGGGATCTTGGGGCTGCCCCAGTCGCGGCCCATGGAGAACGACCAGTCCAGGGTCAGGATCAGGCCCTTGGCGCCGGCCGCGCGGGCCCGTTCCACCCGCTGCTTGATCTGGTCCCGGGTGCCCGACCAGTAGACCTGGAAGAAGGTCTGCGGATTGGCCTCGATGACCTCCTCGATCGGTTTGCTCGCATACGAGCTGAGCCCCATCGCGGTGCCGCGGGCGGCCGCGGCCCGGGCGACCGCCACCTCGCCGTCCGGGTCGACGGCCTGCACGCCGGTCGGCGAGATGATCACCGGCAGCGAGATCTCCTGGCCCATCACCGTCGTCGACAGGTCACGTTTGGCCGACAGCCCCGCGACGTGCGGCGCGAACCCGAGCTCGGCGAACGCCGCCTGGTTGTCGGCGATCGTCACGCCCTTCTCGGACCCGGCGACCAGGGCCATGTACACCGACTTGGGAAGTCGCTTCTTCGCGCGCCGTTGCGCCTCGGCGACGGTCTCGAACCATTTGTTTGCCACAACGCGGCCTTTCTTCCTGGGGACGAACTCGCCCGCCGACGGGCGAAAGGATCGGACACGAACACGGACGATCGCCGGGACCCGGCGGCCGAAGCCGCCGGGTGCCGGTCGGGGCAGATGGTGCGGCGGTGGATGCCCTAGCGGCCCACTCCGGCCGGCGACCGCACGGGAGCCATTCCGGCCAAGGGATTCTCGTCGCAGCTGCGATCGGGACGGGTCCGCAGCGTCAGCATGACCGGGCCGTTCTTGAGCTGCTTGGCGTGCGAGTGGTCCTCGGACGGCTTGGGTGAGGCGCCCGGGATCACCTTGGACAGCGCCAGTTCGCCGTACCCCTTGACGCATTCGGGATCCGGGCCGTCCAGCGGCAGGCCGGTGAAGAACTTCGCCGCCATGCAGCCGCCCCGGCACGCGTCGTAGGCCGAGCAGGACGCGCAGGCCCCGCCGCTCTGCGGCTTCCGCAGCTCGTTGAACAGTTCGGACTCGCGCCAGACGGTTCGGAACCCGCCCGGCGAGCGCACGTTGCCGGCCAGGAACTTCTCGTGGATGGCGAACGGGCAGGCGTAGACGTCACCGACCGGGTCGATCAGGCAGACCACCCGGCCCGCGCCGCACAGGTTCAGGCCGGGCAGGGCCTCGCCATAGGCGGCCAGATGGAAGAAGGAATCCCCGGTCAGCACGTTCTCGCCGTTGGCGACCAGCCAGTCGTACAGCTGCCGCTGCTGGGCCGCGGTCGGATGCAGCTCGTCCCACACGTCCGCCCCCCGCCCGGACGGGCGCAGCCGGGTCAACCGCAGCTGCGCGGAGTACCGGTCGGCGATGGCCTTGAACGCGTCCAGCTGGTCGATGTTCTGCCGGGTGCAGACCACCGAGATCTTGAAGTTGACCATCCCGGCCGCGGCCAGGTTCTCCATCGCCCGGATCGCCGTGGCGTACGACCCGCGACCCCGCACGTAGTCGTTGACCTCGGCCGTCGCGCCGTCCAACGAGATCTGCACGTCGACGTAGTCGCTGGCGGCCAGCCGCTGCGCGACCTCGGCGTTGATCTTGATGCCGTTGGTGGAGAACTTGACCCCGACCTTGTGGGCGGTGGCGTAGTCCACCAGCTCCCAGAAGTCGGGCCGTACCGTCGGCTCGCCACCGCCGATGTTGACGTAGAACACCTGCATCCGTTCGAGCTCGTCGATCACGGCCTTGCACTCGGCCGTGGTCAGCTCCCGCGGATCACGCCGGCCCGAGCTGGACAGGCAGTGCGCGCAGGCCAGATTGCAGGCGTACGTCAGTTCCCAGGTCAGGCAGATCGGCGAGTCCAGACCCAGCGCGAAGTGGTCGACCAGCGGCAGCACGGCAGTGGTCATGAGTGACGCTCCCTGATGGTTTCGGTCGCGGCCAACGTGGCCAGCGCCCGCTCGAACATGGTCAACCGATGCGGATCGGTGATGCCGGCGGCGCGGCAGGCGGCGGCCGCCGTGGGGTGGTCGCCCAGGGAACGGACCACCGTCACCAGGTCGCGGTCCTTGAGGAACGACAGGCGCCTGGTCTTGAACGAGTACAGCAGGGCCCCGAACGGCTCGGGCCGCACCTCGACGGCCGGATGCAACTCGTAGGGCAGGTCGGGCACGAAGGGGGGCAGAACACCGGCGTCTCCCGGGCCCGGGCCCGGCGTCGGCGCGCCGATCGCGACGGCACTCATCATTGAACCTCCGTATCGAGGGCGTTCGGCGACAATTCAGAGCCGGTGCGAGCCTTTTCCCGGGGCGGGACATGGCCGGCCGGCCGGCCCGGGAACGGGCCGGAAGAATGGACGGTGCGCACGCCGCCGGACGGCGGGGCCCGGGGGCGTGGCGGGACGGTCCGGGACCGGTGGGGGCTGGTCCGACGACCCCGGCCGTCCGCTACCCGACTCGGCTCAGTAGACGCCGCACATGCCGTCGATCGAGACGTCCTCGACCAGCAGGTCGCTGGTCACCAGAGACGCGTCCTGGGCGTCCGCGGTCTTCGAAACCTTCTCGTCGACAGTGACTTCCGGCATGACCAACCTCCATGGTCCGATACTGCGGGGGATGACAACGGCAGTGCTCCGTGTCACAATGGACGGTATTGGCACCCAGTGCCACATGTCAACTGTCCGAAGGTATAGGTGCCTCGTGGCCAAAGGAACGGGGGCCACGGCCCCGGCCCCCAGCGCGCTGACCGCCGCGCCCGGCCGGCCGGCCGTGACCAGCCGGGGCGAACTGGAACGCATCTGCCTGGAGATGTTCTCCGCGCAGGGATTCGACGTCACCTCGGTCGACGAGATCGCCGCCGCCGCCGGCATCGGCCGGCGCACGTTCTTCCGCTATTTCAAATCCAAGAACGATGCGGTGTGGGGCGAGTTCGACACCCAGCTCGAGGCCTTCGCCCGGTGGTTCGCCGCCTGCCCGCCGGAGGTACCCCTGGTGGAGGCCATCCGCGGGGGCGTCCTGGCGTTCAACTCCTTCGACGCCCACGCCGCCGAATCGCTGCGGAACCGGATGCGCCTGATCCTGGGTTCGCCTGCACTGCAGGCGTATTCGACTCTGCGGTACGCGGCGTGGCGCGAGGTCGTCGCCCGGTTCGCGGCCGCCCGGCTCGGGGGCGACCCGGCCGACCTGGTGCCGCGCACCCTGGGCCATCTGGCCCTGGGGGCCGCCCTCTCCGCGTACGAGCAATGGCTCGGGCACGAGGACGCCGACCTGATCGACCTGCTGCGGACCTCCCTCGACCTGCTGGGTGAGCCGTGACCGGGCCGCTGACCCGTCCCTGGGCGGTGGTGACCGGGGCGGCCCGCGGGATGGGCGCGGCGGTCGCGGCCCGCCTGGCCGGGGACGGCTTCGACCTGCTGCTGCTCGACCGGCCGGATGCCGACCTGTCCGGGGCGGTCGGCTACCCGCGGGGCACGGGTGAGGACCTGGACCGCACGGCCGGGCAGTGCCGGGCGGCCGGCGCCGCGGTGCTGGTGGTCCCGGCCGACGTGCGGGACGAGGCGGCCGTGGCGGCTGCGGTCGCCCGCGTGCCCGCGGGCCGGCTGCGCGCCGCGGTGGCGGTCGCCGGGATCATGGGCGTGGACAAGCCGGCGTGGGAGTTCACCCACGACGAGCTCGCCCTGGATCTGGACACCAACTTCCACGGCGTGGCGAACCTGGCCCGGGCCGCCGTGCCGCGGCTGCTCGCCGCTCCCGCCGGGACCGGGCGCTTCGTCGCCGTCGTCTCCATCGCCGGCGAGATCGGGCTGCCCCGGCTGGCCGCCTACGTCGCGTCCAAGCATGCCGCCCTGGGTTACGTCCGTTCCCTGGCCGCCGATCTCGGCCCGTACGGGGTCACCGCGAACGCGATCCTGCCCGGCAGTACCCGAACGGCGCTGCTGGAACGCAGCGCGCAGGTGTACGGTCTCGCGGACATCGAGCAGTTCGGCGCCGGGCAGCGCCTGGGCCGGCTGATCGAGCCGACGGACATCGCGGCGGCGGCCAGCTGGCTGTGCGGGCCGGACTCGTCGGCGGTGACCGGAACCGATTTCCGGGTCGACGGCGGGTTCGTCGGATGACCCGCCCCGGAGCGACCTCGGGGGCGCCGGCCGGGCCGGTTCGCCGGCGCGGACCATCGGGCGAACCATCAGCCGGCCGCCGGACGGACGGTGACCGAAGGACGGGAGCGGACGGGGCCATGAGCGACAGGAGGCGCCACGAGCGGCGCGGCGACGGGGCCGGGCCGATTCTGACCCGGCGGGCCGGCCACGACCGGTGGCGTCTGGGCCCGGGGGTGCGGTGGCTGGACGGCACCACGCTGGCCGGCGGCAGCCCGTACCGGGTCGTCACGCTCACC
>NZ_JBMDXT010000466.1:0-2531 GCF_048594475.1 Nakamurella sp.
GCTCGACCGGCTCGACGAAGTCCAGCGACGGCATGGTCGCCAGGAAATCCAGGCGGTCGGTCATCGCCCGCGCACCCTGCTTGAAGGTGTCGACGGTCTTGTCGGTGGCCTCGGCGTACGTGGTCATCGGATCTCCTTGCCTCGGGCCCGGGACTCGGTGCACGGACTCGGTTGCCGGTTCGACCGGCACGACAGTGAGCGCCCGGTCTGACGGCCGGGGCATCGCCTGGGAACGGGCCGGTGACCGTGGAGGCAATGTCCGGCCCGAACGAAGCGGGGATCCCCCTTGAACCCGCCTTCGACGCTAGCAATCCCGGCGACGGCAGGTCCGGTTCCGGGCTTGTGAGGAATCTTCCGAAGCGGGGCGTTTGGCCACCGGTCACCCGGGAACTTCCCCGCGCCGGCCGGGCGACCCCGCCCCGCGGGCGGTCCGGCGGCGGCCCCGGTGGGTCCGTGACGGCGGCCCGCCGCTCCGGGCCGGCCCCGCGCCGGGCGGGCCGTGACCTCCGGCGGGCCCGGTCGCCGTCCTCGACTACCGTGACCCGGATGACGGAGCATCCCCAGGCCGCCGGCGCGGGCGACCGTGCGGGCGTCGTCATGCCGATCGGCGGAGCCGAGGACAAGGTCGGCCGGATGACGGTGCTGCGTGAGGTCGTGCGGCTGGCCGGCGGTGCCGGGGCCCGGATCGTGGTGATCTCGACGGCCTCCTCGCTGGGCGACGAGATCACCCACGCGTACCTGCAGCTCTTCACCTCGCTCGGGGTGACCGACGTGGTCGGCATCCGCCCGGAGAGCCGGGCCCAGGCCGCCGACCCGGAGCTGGTCGCCGCGGTGGAGCAGTGCACCGGTGTGTTCATGACCGGGGGCAACCAGGTGAAGCTGGCGGCCATCGTGGTCGGCACCCCGCTCGGGGACGCGATCCGCGCGGCCCACCGGCGCGGCGCGCTGGTGGCCGGCACCTCGGCCGGGGCCAGCATCCTGTCCACCCACATGGTGTCCTTCGGCAGCGGCGGCGCGACGCCGAAGTTCCGGATGAGCCAGGTGTCCGAGGGTTTGGGCCTGCTGCCGGGCGCGATCGTCGATCAGCACTTCACCCAGCGCAACCGGTTCGGCCGGCTGCTGTCCCTGGTCGCCGGGAATCCCGCCCAGCTGGGCATCGGGGTGGACGAGGACACCGCCGCGCTCATCGGCCCGGACGGCCGGCTGGAGGTCAAGGGGCGCGGGGTGGTCACCGTGATGGACGGGTCGACCGCACTGACCACCGCCTACACCGCGACCGGCACCCAGCCGCTGATGATCTCCGACGTGCGGCTGCACTCGCTGCCCCGCGGCGCCGTCTTCGATCTGCCGGGGCGCCGGCTGCTGACGGCGCCCGGACTGCCGGACGCCACCGGGCAGCCGGCGGTCACCCGGCCCGAGGAGGTGCCGGCCGGAGTGCGGCCGGACACCCGGCGGATCGCCGTCGAGGGCGCGCACGAGACCGTCGCCGAGCTGCGCCGGCGGCCGGCCGGTACCTGAGAGGGGAACCCGTCATGAGATTCGTCGGCGTCCGGGACGGCCGGACCGTGACCGTGGCCCGGCTGTTCGCCGACGGCACCCTCGCGCCGGTGGCCGAGGTGACCGACTTCTACGCCGACCCGGCCGGGTCGCTGGCCGCGGCGGCGGCGTTGACCGGCGGGTCCGTGGCCCGCGCCGCGGTGGTCGAGGCGCCGGCCGTGCCGCCGGCCGCGAGAGTGCTGTGCGTCGGCCTGAACTACCGGATGCACGCCGACGAGGCCGGCATGCGGGTGCCCGAGCACCCGGCGATCTTCGGCCGGTGGACGGCCTCGCTGACCACCTCCGGGGTCGCCGCACCGGTGCCGGCCGGCGAGCCGGGCTGGGACTGGGAGGTCGAGCTGGCCGCGATCGTCGGCCGGCCGCTCAAGGGCGTGACGCCGGCGGAGGCGCTGGCCGGTGTGCTGGGCTACGCCGCGTTCAACGACCTGTCCGCGCGAACGCACCAGCTGCACTCGCGGCTCTGGACCGTCGGCAAGAACGCCGATGCCAGCGGCCCCATCTCCGAGATCGTCACCGCCGACGAGACCGGTGACCCGGGCGACGGCTGGCGGTTGACCACCGTCGTCAACGGCGAGACCGTGCAGGACGGCACGACCGCGGACATGGTGTTCGGCGTCGGCGAGCTGCTGGCGTACCTGTCGGAGGTCATGACCTTGCGGCCCGGTGACGTGATCGCCACCGGCACCCCGGACGGCGTCGGGTTCAAACGCACCCCGCCGCGCTACCTGGTGGCCGGGGACGTCGTCGTGGCGTCCGTCGACGGCGTCGCGTCGGTGACGACCCCGATCACCTGACGCCGGGCCGGCCGGAGTCCCGGCGCGCCCCACGCCGCCGCGCCGCCCCGCCCCCCACGGCCGTCCGCCCCACCCCCACGGCCGGCCCCGCCCCCACGGCCGGACACACCCCGCCCCCACGGCCGGCCGACTTGCCGCTTTGAGCCCCGTTCTCCGCCAAATTGGGGCTCAAAGCGGCAA
>NZ_JBMDXT010000467.1:0-10967 GCF_048594475.1 Nakamurella sp.
ACAACCACCGGCGCCTGCACGAGTACTGCGGCGACATCCCACCGGCTGAACTCGAGGACGCGTTCTACGCTCACCACCAAGCCCAGCACCCCGCCGGGCTCACCGTTTGAGACAGTCTCCGGACAAGCCGGGGGGATTCACTCAGGTGGCCGGGGTGTTGGCTGGTGCTGGTTGGGTTTCGGAGGCAGAGCGGGTCGCCGGGTCGTTCACCGACGACTCCTGGAGAGCGGTGGTGTTGGCTCAGGTGGCCGAAGCGCTGGCTGGGGTTGGGCGAGTTGCAGAGGCGGAGCGGGTCGCCGGGGCAATCCCCGACAACTACTGGAGGGCGCAGGCGCTGGCCCGGGTATCTGCGGCGCTGGCTGGGGCTGGGCGGGTTGCGGCGGCGCGGCGGGTCGCTGCAGAGGCGGAGCGAGTCGCCGGATCGATCACCAACGATTCGTCCAGGGCACTGACGTTGGCCAAGGTAACCGAGGCGCTGGCTGGTGCTGGGCGGGCTTCGGAGGCAGAGCGGGTCGCCTGGTCAATCACCGACGACTCCTGGAGAGCACAGGCGCTTGCTCAGGTGGCCGACGCGCTGGCTGCGGCTGGGCGGGTTCCGGAGGCGGAGCGGGTCGCTAGGTCAATCCCCTACAACTACTTGAGGGCGCAGGCGCTGGCCCAGTTGGCCGGGGCGTTGGCCGGGGCCGGGCATGCCGGGGAAGCGGAGCGGGTCGCCGCGGAGGCGGAGCGGCTCGCCAGATCGATCTCCCACGACTTCTCGGGGGTGCGAGCGTCGGCCCAGGTATCCAAAGCGCTGGCTGCGGCTGGACGCATCTCGGAGGCGCAGCGGGTCGCCGCGGAGGCGGAGCGAGTCGCCGAATCGCTTACCGACGTCCACTCGAGAGTGCAGGCGCTGGCTCAGGTGGCCGAAGCGCTGGCCGCGGCTGGGCGGATCTCGGAGGCGGTGAACATATGCGTGGACAATCTCCATGGGCCAGCCTGGCGGTTCGCAGCATACGAACTGATCGAGATGACGAGAACCCAGCAGATCGAAGCCGAGTGGTTATGGGTCTTTGCCCAACTGCACTCGCGAAGACAGGTCGTTCTTCGGCGATAAATCGGGAGGAATATGAACTTTCGAGAATCATCGGTTCTATTCTCAGCCGGTACTGGCCGTGACAGCCTGAGTCTGCTTCGCCCTGGGGGGACCAGTTCGAGTTGATAGAGCCAAAGGACGGTGGCGGGGAATCCAACCTGCACAAGTCGGTGTGTGCCCGGGTGTCTCGGTAAGGGATCGGCTTACGGGGCGGCGGACCACTCGTCCCGGGCGGACGATAGCCTCGATCTACCGACCGCGTCGGGCATCATCGATGGGCGCCAAGACGACGGGCGCCGATGCCGGAGCTGCCTTTCGGATGCCTCTCCCTGGACCGTTGGGCCACGAAACGCTACCAGAATCAGCTTCACCCGGCCCGCTGTCGTGTCATTCTCGTGTTCAGCGTCGGCACCATGCCGACTATCGCAGAGTGTACGGAGACGATGGCTACGGCCGGCCCCGCACGGTGACCTGCGCACGGCCAGCTTGACTGCCCGGTTCGAACGTCCCTGGCCTCGATCACGAGAAGGAGACAAGGCGACCAACGCGGCCACCTTGCTTGACGCTGTCCACAAACACTGGTCAGCATGTGAGCGGGCGTCCCGGCTCGAAACGGCGATGAGAGACGACGGATGGGGAAGCCCGGCCGAACGGCAACCGACCGGACTCACTAGAGTCCGTCGTCATGCCACAACGAGGTATCAGCATGTCTGAGTTTCGTGTATATTCAGACATACGCGACAATCTACGCCGAGCAGATTGGAACACGGCCAACCCGGCTATCGATCCAGCTGGACAAGTGTATGGACAATATGCCCGACGCGGAGTTGCCGCCGGCGACCTACGCGCGGCAAATAAACTCAACTGCCGAATCTCGATTGGCTCGTGCGAACAAGGAGCTGGCTGCAACTCGAGGACGCGATGAAGACCTGGCGACCGCGACCTTTTGCTTCTCTTGGAAGGCGCGTTGGTGCGCAATACCTTTCGTCTGGCCCGGTAGAATGCGTTTCGCGCCCGACTCCATTGTGTGGTTCGGCTTTTGCCGCAAGGAATAGATGGTGAGACGGCGCAGCTTCCCTTTTCGTATTCGTGCGATATTTGGGGTCTGAATTTGGCTTCGGCGAGTTTCAAGTCTGTCTTGTTGAAGGATTTAAAGGGGGCAGCGGGTCTTGGAATCTAGAGAATCTGATGGGCGTCCTGGTTGTCGACCAGCGGTCGCCTTAATAGTCATGGGTGGTGCAATCCTCGCTCGGGTGTGGTTGGCTAGGTCATTCTGGTCCTGCCGAGGAGGCTCTAGCGTGAAGGGGAAGCCGGCGGTCCGAGACATGAGTGGGCCGGACCAGCCGACTGTCAAGAGCGAGCGGCCGGAGAGCGCGGAGGTTGGTTTCGGAAGAATTGATCTTGCCCCAGCGCGCGAGACCTTGAGATGGGCTTTCCCCTCGGGCTTTGCGGTGATCGCGGTACTGGCCTTCGTGGGCTGGTCACTGGGAGCGTCGTATCTCACGGGATTCTACGGCTACTTCGGTTTGACCGTGCAAGAAGCTGGAGTGGATTACTTGGAGATACTTCAGCGTGCTACTTATGCAATCGGGCCCGGCCTGCTGCTGCTTGGAATTACGCTGTTGGTGCTCATTATCTCGCAACGGTTCCGACCGCATGGCACCCCTAAGGCCGAAGGCTTCAAAGGGCGACGCTATTTCAGATACGTCAGTGTTGCTATTTTCGCCTTCACAGCTGTGTTCGCTGCTGCCTGGATTTTGATGGAGGGCCCAGATGTACTGAAGCGTGAGGGGCTTTCAGATGCGGACCAGATTAGTACCACGGGAAATGCTGATTATTATGTGACGCGGCTGCAAAGCCTATTTGGCGCGAAGACTGTTGTGGCATACGCACGGTGGGCGGGGCCCGAGAGCGAGGACCCGTTAATTGTGTCCTCGGCCCTGAATCCGAGCGCTGTGTATGCCGCCCCTAATGATGGCACCGTCTATAACTTGGTAAGAATTCTGGCGCAATCAGGTGAAGTTACTTCCTACCTCAATATTGCGGATTGTGTAGTCTACAGAATTCCTACAGTTTCAATTGTTTTGGCGAATCCAAGGTTGAATCTTGGTGCACCTGTGGACGGCGTTGCGGAGGCTGGGTCGTCCCCGATCCCTTCGTGCCCGACGCGAATCGGAGAAGGTTTCTAGCTGCAAGGGTCGTCTCAGCGATAGCACATCCAGACTTTGATCGCGTGACGGGCCGCCGGATACTGCCCGCCGAGTTGCGGCGATCGGCACTCTTGAATCGCCGCCCTGGCCCTGGCGCTGCTCACCAAGAGCATCCTCGACTCGGGCGGCAGCACCGCCGCAGGTCCGGCCGGCATATCCGACAGGCCGGGCATCGCAGCGGCGACCACTGGGACAACCAGGCCGACCGCGGTGCCGACCAACCCGGACGAGTGCGTCGCGCTGTGGGCCAAGGGCCCGGACCGGGACGCCTGCCTGTACCGGGAGTACGGCTACACCCCGTCCGACCAGCCGCCCCCGGATCCGGTGACCCGGTCGTCGACCACTCCGGTCGTGATCGGGGTCCCGGTCACCACCACCATCGAGGGAGCCGCGTCCGGGTACGTGCCTGAGAACGATCAGTCTGCGGCCCTGGATGTGACGGCCCGGTTCGTCGACGCCTGGTACGCGGGCGGCTCTGATCAGGCCTGGCAAGACCAGGTCAGCCGCTGGGCCGACGCCACCCTGGCCAAGCAGCTGCCCACCCTGAACCGGGACGTCCTGCCCGGTGGCGGACGCATCACCGAGCCGGCGATGCGCGCATTCCAACCCGGGTTGGCCAGCACCGGTGTCGCGACGACCGCCGGCTCACTTGCGTTGACCGTCATCTACACCGACGCCGGCTGGCGCGTCGTCACAGTCACCGCGGAATCGCCATGACTTCGCGACTGGGTCGCCGCTGGACGGGGCTGTTGCTCGGCCTGGCCGGCGTCCTGCTCACCGGCTGCACCATGGCCGGCGCCCGCGGCGCCACCATCAACACCGTCGGCCGGACCACCACCGGCACTGGCGACTGCCCGCCCGCCGCCGTCGCGGGCACCGCCCCCGGCCTCGACCCAGCGCAGGAAGCCAACGCCAAGACCATCCTCGGCGTTGCCCTCGGCCGCGGCCTCGGCCCCACCGGCGCGGCCATCGCGGTCGCCGCTTCCCTGGCCGAATCCAGCCTGTACAACTACGCCAACGACGGCACTAGCACCCTCGTCGGGTCCGCCGAAGGCCGGCAACTCAACGATGCTGAACGGGCCGTCGCCCGCCAATCCCTCGGCTATCCGCACGACAAGGTCGGCAACAACCTCGACAGCATCGGTCTGTTCCAGCAGCGGCCGATGACCGGCTGGGGCAGCCCCGACCAGCTGATCAACCCGGCCACCGCCACCGCCAAATTCCTCGACCGGATGGTCACGGTCGCCAACTGGCAGACCGTCTCGCCGTGGACCGTCGCCCAGAAGGTGCAGGGCTCGCCGTCCAGCGACGGCGGGATCTACCGGGATAGCTACCAACAGGCCACCGCCATCGTTGCCGCGCTGAACGTCGGATCGCCAGCGACCACTACCGGCGGTGCCACCGCCGTCGTCGCCCAGGTCGCCGCGGCCGACACGTCCTGCGGACCGACGGCCGCGAACGCCGCGACGGGGCCAGCGGCTTGGGGCGGTTACCAGAACGGGCGCATCCCCGCGACCGCCTTGTGCCTGGTCCCGTCCAGGCCGGCCCTGCAACTCGAATGCGGCGCCGCGACCGCGTTCGACCAGCTCAACACCGCATTCAAAGCCCAGTTCGGGCAGGACATCGGCATCACTGACGGCTACCGCTCCTACGACGAGCAGGTCCAGTGCCGGTTGGAGAAGGGCACCCTGTGCGCCAACCCGGGCACCTCCAACCACGGCTGGGGCAAGGCCGTCGATATCGGCGGCTGTTGCGGCATCAACACCGGAACCGGGCCGGCCTTCGACTGGCTCACCACCAACGCCGGCCGATACGGCTGGAACCACCCCGACTGGGCCCAGCCCGGCGGGTCCAAACCCGAACCATGGCACTGGGAGTACGGGGCCATCTCGTAGGAAAGGAGGAACTGTGATGGAAGCGATCGAGGCTCCGGCCACGACGATCACGGCGAAGGAGGACATGTCGCCCAAGCTGCTGCTGAGGATCGAGGAAGCCGCCAAGCAGCTGGGCATCGGTCGATCGTTGATGTACCGGCTGGTCATGTCCGGGGCGATCGAGTCGGTGCGCTTGGGCCGGCTGCGTCGCATCCCCGCCGAATGCCTGGGCGAGCACGTCCGCCGGCTCCGCGACGAAGCCCGGTCGTCCCAGGTCACGTGACATGACCAGCCGGAACCCGAACCGGGCGTCCTCGGTCTATCAGGGAGGCGACGGCTTCTGGCACGGTCGGGTCACCGTGGGCTACCGCGACGACGGTTCCATCGACCGTCGGCACGTCATGGGCAAGACCAAGGGTGTGGTGGTCCAAAAAGTCCGTGACCTGGAACGAGCACGGGACCAGGGTCAGGTTCGGCGTCCGGGTCAGCGATGGACCGTCGCCGCCTGGTTGGACCACTGGCTGGAGAACATCGCCCGGCCGAACTTGCGCGCAACCAGCTACTCGGCCTACCAGGTCGCGGTGCGCCGGCACCTTATCCCGGAGATCGGCAAGCACCGCCTGGACCGGCTCGAACCCGAGCATCTGGAACGGCTCTATCGCAAGATCGTCGCTGATGGCGGCCGTCCGGGTCGCGCCCATCAGGTTCACCGGACGATCCGGACCGCGCTGGGTGAAGCCCACCGGCGCGGCCACGTCGCCCGCAACGTAGCGGCCCTCGCCCGGCCTCCGCGCGTTCAGTTGGACCCCGTCCAGCCGTACACCGTCGATGAGGTGCGGGCGATCATGCGGACCGCCCGCGGGCATCCAAACGGTGTCCGGTGGGCGATCGCCCTGGCGCTGGGACTGCGCCAAGGGGAAGTGCTCGGTCTGACCTGGTCCGACGTTGACCTGGACGCCGGCTTTCTGCGGATCAGGGCCACTCGACACCGGCCGACCTATGGCCACGGTTGCGGCGGAGCCTGTGGCAAGACGGCGGGTCGGTGCCCGCAGCGGATCCAGTCCAACCGAGCAGCGGGGGACACCAAGTCCGATGCCGGCCGACGGACGGTCGGCCTCCCTGCGGCGCTGGGCGACCTGTTGCGCGAGCATCGCGACGAGCAGAAGAGCTGGCAAGAAGCGGCCCGCCAGCTCTGGCAGGACGGCGATTGGGTCTTCACGTCCCGGGTCGGCGCTCCGTTGAACCCGAGCTCGGACTATCACCGCTGGAAGGCGCTGCTCAGGGAGGCCGGCGTTCGCGATGGTCGTCTGCATGACGCTCGGCACACGGCGGCCACCGTGCTCCTGGTCCTGGGTGTCCCGGAGCGCACCGTGATGGGGATCATGGGCTGGTCGAGTACTGCGATGGCGGCCTGTTATCAGCACGTCACGGATCCGATCAGGCGACAGGTGGCCAACCAGGTCGACGGCCTGCTGTGGTCCGACGACCGGACCGGTCCACGTGGCAACTGAGACTACGGCCGGTCCAGAGGCCGGGCCAGTTGCCCTAGGTGCAGCGTTTGCCCTGGTCAGGCTGGCGGAGGATGGGGGATTCGAACCCCCGAGGGCGTTAACCCAACACGCTTTCCAAGCGTGCGCCATAGGCCACTAGGCGAATCCTCCTGATGTCGCCGGGAGAGTGTATCGGTCCGGCGCCCGGAGTCAGAATCGGACATGGGGCCGGGCGCCGAGCAGGGCACCGAACCGGGCCCGTGGACGCCGGTCCGGCGGGGGCGGCCCGCTCAGCCGGCTCGGGTGTCCTCGGCCAGGTCGGGGGCCGCCGGGCGCCGCCGGCGGCGGATCAGGACCACCGCCGCCGCGGCGGCGACCAGCGCCAGCAGGACGGCCGCGAGCAGCCAGGGGGAGTGGGCGGCCAGCGCCATGGCGGCGTCCAGGGCGGCGAAGCCGATCGTCGCGTAGATCACCGCCCACATGACGCAGCCGATCACCATCGCGATCGTGTAGCGCACCCAGGGCATGCGGATCAGGCCGGCCGCCGCGTTGGCGACGGTCTGGAAGCCGACGGTGAGGAACGACACGGTGACCACCGGCGGGCCGTACCGGTTGAGCAGGGCGATCGCGCGGGTGGTTCGCGGGCCGGTGAGCCGGTCGGCGAACCGGGTCCGCAGGGCGCCGGCGACGACGCCCCGGCCGATCCAGTACGTCCCCTGGGCGCGCAGGAACACGATCACGAAGAGCGCGGCGACCGTGATACCGAAGGGCAGTCCGTCGAACCAGGAGGGCACGGGCTCACCCGCCGGATCGACGCCCGCGCGTCATCGTCGTCACCGGTGTTTCTCCCGTTCGCCGCGTCCGCTGCCACCCGCCAGGTTACGGGCTCAGCCAAGCCCACCCTTACCTCGCGCGGGTGCGGGCGCCGGGCCGGGTGTTCAGGCGGCGTGCGCGGCCATGATCTCGCGGATCTCCGCGGTCTCGTCGTCGCTGTAGCGGGCGAGCAGGGCCTCCAGGTCGTGGCGGTCGGCCTCGCTGCGGTAGCTGGCGATCTCCTGCTCGAAGGTCCGGGTGCTGACGCGCTCCTCGTGGTGGCGGCGCAGGGTCTGCAGCGGATGAATGCTCATCGTCATCTCCAACGGTCTCGAAGGCTCTGTCGATCTCCGAAGGCCGTCAACCGGCCTTCTGAATCGATTCTACCTGTGGTAAGACCACATGGACGAGTCGAGTGGGTGTGCTTCATCAGACACCGGGGCACCGGTTCGGGGAGCAACCGGCGGGCCGGTCGGCGCCCGACGGAACCGTGTCGTCGCGACCACCGCGCGGGACCCTCTAGACTGGTCGCCGGACCCCCGCGGCGTCCATCTCATCAACCCCCCCAGGGCCGGAAGGCAGCAAGGGTCCGTGAGCTCTGGCGGGTGCGGGGGTCCCCTTTCCTTTCCGGGTCCGGATCGCCCGCGCCACCCTGCCCGGCCGGCCACCCCACCGACCCAACCCGCCCGCGCGACCGCCCGGCTGCCCTCACCGCAGGTGCGCGGGCCCCGCGACGCCCTCCGGCACCAGCGGGCACGGCTCGGGCCGGCCGGCCACCGTCCGGAGCGGGACCACGCCGGCCCAGCGGCCGGGCGCATCCCGCACGTCGGCCTCGTCGTCGACCGGTGGTCCGGTCCGCACCTTCAGGCTGGCCTCGGCCAGCTCCAGCGCCAGCACCGTCGTGGCGGCCAGCTCCTTGCGGGTCGGGCCCCGGGCGTGGTCCCACGCGCCGGGGGCGACCTGCTCGACGATCGCCCGCAGGCCGGCCAGCCGCTCGGCCGGATCGACGACCTCCCGCGCCGTACCGTGCACCACCGCGCTGCGGTAGTTCATCGAGAAGTGGAACACCGACCGGGCGTGGACCACCCCGTCCAGCAGGGTGACCGTCACGCCGACCGGTTCGCCGGCCGCGGCCGCGCGCAGGGACCGGGCGCCGGTGGAACCGTGCAGGTAGAGAGTGTCGCCGAGGCGCCCGTACGCGGTGGGCAGCACGACCGGGGCGCCGTCCCGGACGACGCCGAGGTGGCAGACGCGACCCTCGTCGAGCACGGCATACAGCTCCGCCCGGTCCGATCGGGCCCGCCGCGCCCCGCGCCGCACGGTGCTGCGCGGCGTGGGCGAGAGCGGGGCCGGCGCGAAGCCCGGCGGGTGCACCGGCGCGGCCGATCCGGCGGTTTCGACGGCTGGGGACGCGGAGGGATCCTGGCTCATGGGTCCACTCTGACCGTCGAAGTGGCATCCTACGAGGGCCACTTTCCTTCCATCTGGAAAGGCCACTTGTGGACCTGCCGCCGCTGCCGCTCGACGGCTCCGCCGGCCGCCCCCTGCGGACCCAGCTGGCCGACGGGATCCGCTCGGCCGCCGTGACCGGTGCCCTCCGACCCGGGGACCGGCTGCCGTCGACCCGCGCCCTGGCCGCCGACCTCGGGCTCAGCCGCACCGTCTGCGCCGCCGCGTACGACCAGCTGCTGGCCGAGGGCTGGCTGGCCGGTCGGGCCGGCAGCGGGACGTTCGTCGTCGGTGTCCCCGGATCGTCGCCCACCGCGGCGCGCTCGGCGCCCGGCTCCCGTCCGGCGACCGGGCGACGGCACGCCGGCCCCCCGGCGCCGACCCTGCGGGCCGGCATGCCCTGCCTGAGCGCGCTGGACCCCTCGGTGTGGCGACGGGCCTGGCGGGTGGCGGCCGATGCCCCGGTCGAGCGGGCCGCCGATGCCGAAGGCCTGCCTGCCTTCCGGGCCGCCGTCGTCGAGCACCTGCTGCGCCACCGCGGCCTGCCGTGCGACCCCGCGCTCGTGCTGGCCACGGCCGGCAGCACCGCCGCCCTGAGCGAGATCGCGGCCCTGCTCCCGGCGGGGTCGGTGATCGCCGTGGAGAACCCCGGCTACGCCGGCGGGGCCGCGGCCCTGCGCGCGGCCGGCCACGCGCTGGTCGGCGTGCCGGTCGACGCCGACGGGCTGGTGGTGGCGGAGATCCCGGACGGGGTCGGCGCGGTGGTCGTCACACCCGCCCACCAGTACCCGATGGGGTCCCGGCTGACCGCGGCCCGGCGCGTGCAGCTGGTCGAACGGGCCCGGGCGGACGGGCTGCTGATCATCGAGGACGATTACGACGGCGAGCTCCGGTACGACGTCGCCCCGCTGCCGCTGCTGGCCGCGCTGGGCCCCGATGTCGTCGTTCATCTGGGCACGGCGTCGAAGATGCTGACCCCGGGTCTCGGCTGTGGCTGGCTGGTGGCGCCGCCGGCGGTGCGCGCCGGACTGGTCGAGCGCCGCGACGCCACCCGCATCCGGCCGGCCGCCGCCGGGCAACGGGTGTTCACCGCGCTGGCCGCCCACGGCGATCTGGCGCGGCACCTGCGGCGGCTGCGGCGTGAGCTCGCCGCCCGCCGGTCCGCGGTGGTGGCGACGGTCCGCGCCGCCGGCCGGGTGCCGCTCGGCGACGCGGCCGGTGCGCACGTGGTGGTCGAGGGCCCCGACGAGCGGGCGGGGATCACCGCCGCCGCGGTCCGGGGTCTGGACCTGGACGGGCTGGCCCGGCACCACCTGACCGGCCCCGCACCGGCCCGGCAGGGCCTGGTCCTCGGCTATGCCGGGCCCGAGCCGGCCGAGCTCACCGCCGCGCTGACGGTGCTGGCCGACCTGCTGTGACCACCGGCCGTCCGGACCGTCACCGCGAGGCCCGTCCGGGCCGCCCGATACCGGCCGGAACGGGCGGCCGGACCGCCCCGCGGCGGATCACGGTCGGCGGGCACGGCGGTGTCGGACCGCTGCCGTAGCCTCGCTGACGTGGCTCTGGCTCTGTATCGCAAGTACCGTCCGGCGACCTTCGCCGAGGTGGTCGGGCAGGAGCACGTCACCGATCCGCTGCGGACCGCGCTGGCCGCCGGCCGGGTCAACCACGCGTACCTGTTCTCCGGCCCCCGGGGCTGCGGCAAGACGTCCTCGGCCCGGATCCTGGCCCGCTCGCTGAACTGCGTGCACGGGCCGACGCCCGAGCCGTGCGGCGAGTGCCCGTCCTGCATCGCGCTGGCCCCCGAGGGCCCCGGTTCGCTGGACGTGGTCGAGCTCGACGCGGCCAGCCACGGCGGCGTGGACGACACCCGCGACCTGCGCGACCGCGCGTTCTACATGCCCGCCGAGTCCCGGTACCGGGTATTCATCATCGACGAGGCCCACATGGTCACCACGCAGGGCTTCAACGCCCTGCTCAAGATCGTCGAGGAGCCGCCCGAGCACCTGGTATTCATCTTCGCGACCACCGAGCCGGACAAGGTGCTCACGACGAT
>NZ_JBMDXT010000468.1:0-4456 GCF_048594475.1 Nakamurella sp.
CTGTGGTCGGCCTACCGGCAGGCCGACGCGGACGGCTTCGTCGGGACCGACACGATGTCCTGCTTCCAGCAGTACCACCCGGGCCGCGGATCCTGGCTACCCGGCGATCCGCGCAATCTGAAGATCACGTACGCGGACGACATGATCGAGGCCGAGCGGCTTCTCACCGCCGCCGGCCTCGACCGGTCATGATCGGATCAGCTCGGCGGCCCGCTCGCCGATCACGACCGCCGGTGCGTGGGTGTGCCCGCGGATGATGCGGGGCATCACCGACGCGTCGACTACGCGGAGCCCGGTGACCCCGCGCACCCGCAGCCGGGGGTCGACCACCGACGCCTCGTCGGTGCCCATCCGGGCGGTACCGACCGGGTGGTACAGGGTGTGCGCGAAACCCTCCAGCGCGGTCCGGTCCCGGGTGGCCTCGTCCATGCCGTCGTCACCGGCCGGGACCAGGAACCCCTGGTGGCGCAGGGCCGGTGACCGCAGGATCCGCTCGCAGGCGGCCAGCCCGCGCAGCATCGTCGCGCGGTCCCGCGGGTCGGACAGGTAGGCCGGGTCGATGACCGGCGGGGCCAGCGGGTCGGCCGAGCAGAGGCGGACGGTCCCCCGGCTCTGCGGCTGCAGCAGGATCGCGCCGACCGTCAGCCCGTGCGCCGGCGGCCGCTCGAGCCCCTGCCCGACGTAGGCGACCGGCGCGAACACCACCTCGACGTCCGCATGGGCCAGCCCGGGATCGGTGCGGATGAAGCCGTAGGCCTCGGCGACGTTGGAGGTGAGCATCCCGGTACGGCGCAGCAGGTACCGGGCGACCTCGGCCGGGCGCTGGGCGTCGAGCAGGGTGCCGCCGGTCGTGCGGACGATCAGGCCGGCCACCAGGTGGTCCTGCAGGTTCCGGCCCACCGCCGGCCGGGCCACCAGCAGCGGAACGCCGTGGGCGGCCAGCTCGTCGGGGTCGCCGATCCCGGACAGCAGCAGCAACTGGGGCGTGTTCACCGCGCCCCCGCAGAGCAGGATCTCGCGGCGGGCCGACACGGTTCGCACCCGCCCGTCACCGGTGGAGCATTCGACGGCGGTCGCCCGCCGGCCGTCGAACAGCACGCGGCGGGCCTGGACCCCGGTGCGCACGGTCAGGTTCGGGCGCCGCCGGGCCGGCCGGAGGTAGCCGTCCGCCGCGCTGAACCGGGCCCCGCGGCGCTGGGTGACGACGGTCGCGCTGAACCCGGCGGGCGCCGGCCGGGTGGCCGGCTCGATCGGGAACCCGGCCTGGGCGGCCGCCGTCAGGAAGTCGGCGGTGTGCGGGTTCGGGCTGCGCTGGGGCTCCCGGTGCAGCATCTCCTCGGCCCGGCGCAGCGACGGGAGCACCGCCGCCCAGGACCACAGCGGGCCGGCCTCGTCGGCCCAGCCGTCGTAGTCGGCGGCGAACCCGCTGACCCACATCATCGCGTTGAGCGACGACGACCCGCCCAGGGTCCGGCCCCGGGGCCAGAAGATCCGGCGCCCGGCCAGTTCCGGTTGCGGCACGGTGTCGTAGCCCCAGTCGTACCGGCTCCGGAACAGGGTGGAGAAGGCGGCCGGGACCCGGATCGCCGGGTGCCGGTCGGCCGGGCCTGCCTCCAGCAGCAGCACCCGGCAGCCCGGGTCGGCCGAGAGGCGGTTGGCCAGCACCACCCCGGCCGAGCCCGCGCCGACGATGACGTAGTCGAAGGCCATCGGATCGCCGTCCCTTCCTGCCTGGTCGGACCCGTCCCGGTCGCACGGAGCCGGTCGCTACCCTCGGCTGATGGCCCGCCGATCCCGCAAGCGCGATGCCCGCGCCGAGCACGTGCCGATCGACGTGGCCCGGCTGACCCGGGGCTGGGAACACGGCGAGACGGGTCCGGACGGGCGGCGGTGGCGGGTGCGCACGGTGGGCGGCGGCGACCGGAGCTACCGCTGCCCCGGTTGCCAGCAGATCATCGATCCCGGCACGCCGCATCTGGTGGCATGGCCGGCCGACCACCTGTTCGGCGACGAAGCCGGACTGGACGACCGCCGGCACTGGCACACCCCGTGCTGGCGGCGCCGGCGGTGACCGGGCCGGGGCGCCGCCCCCGGCGACTACCCGTCCGGATCGAAGATCTCCTCGATCGACCGGCCGAACAGCCGGGCGATCCTGAACGCCAGCGGCAGGCTGGGGTCGTACTTGCCGGTCTCCAGCGCATTCACCGTCTGCCGCGACACGTCCAGCCGGTCGGCCAGATGCCCCTGGGTCCAGCCCTTGTCCTCCCGCAGGTCCCGCAACGTGTTCTTCACGCGCGGCGGGCGACGACGATGCCGGTGATCCCCCACCCGGCCATGCCGGCCCCGAAGATGATCCACGGCGTGACGGCCAGCTGCAGGCCGGCCGCTCCGAGCAGGCCGATGGTCACCGCGGCGGCCATCGCCACCGCGAAGCCGACGCCGAGCGACTGAAGCGTCAGGTGCTGCTGGTAGTCGTCCAGCCGGCGCAGGTGCCGGACCACCGCGATGCCGACCCAGATCAGCGGCACCACCGGCAGGACCGCCCAGAGGAACCGCCAGGGCGAGCCGCCGTCCAGATCGCCGAACGTCAGCACCAGGACGAGCACGACGCAGTACGCCAGCATCGCCGGGACGAACTCCCGCACGTACGCCCACCCCCGGGCCCGATCGCCGCGACTCTGACCCGACCTGTCAAGGTTGCTTGTCATCATGGGTCAAGGATGCTTGACACCACCGAGTGTGTCAAGCGTCCTTGTCAGCGGCGCCGGGCCCGGCGCGGACGTCAGTGGGCGTCGGGCCGGACGACCGCCACCGGGCTGCTGCCGTGCACGATCAGGTGCTGGCTGGTCGAGCCGAGCACCATCCCGGCCAGCCGGTTGCGCCCCCGGCTGCCCACCACGACCACCTGCGCCTTCTTGCTCAACCGTTCCAGGGCGTCGGTCGGCTTCTCGGTCAGCAGGGTCGACTCCACCTCGACGTCGGGGTACCGCTCCCGCCACCCGGCCAGCCGCTCGGCCAGCACGACCCGTTCGACGTCCTCGAGATCGGTCACCGAGGACCAGCCGGCGGCCCCGGGTACGGCCGGGTCGAACGCCTGCTCGACGTCCCAAGCGTGCACCGCGACCAGCGGCGCCCGCCGGACCGACGCTGCGGCGAAGGCGAAGGCCAACGCCTTCTCGCTCACCGGTGATCCGTCGATCCCGACGACCACCGGGCCGGCCGGGTCGCCCTGCTCCGCGCCCGGACGGATCACCACGACCGGGACATGGGCCCGGGCCGTCACCCCGAAGGCCACCGAACCCAGCGCGACGTGGCTGAGCCGGCCGGAGCTCCGGGTCGCCACCACCAGCATCAGGGCGTGGTCGGCCTCGCGCAGCAACAGCCGGACCGGGTCCTCCCGGACGACCACCCCGGTGACCTGCAGGCCGGGGTGTGCGTCGGTCAGGTCCGCCTGCAGCGCCCGTTGCCGCTCGCCCAGCACGTCACCCTGGGTGATGCCGGGAATGACGTCGGCGACCCCGGACGCGTGCCCGGTGATCGGGAAGGCGGACACCAGGTGCAGCCGGGCGTGCCGGGCCGCCGCCTCCTGCGCGGCCCACCGGGCCGCCGCGCGCGCGGCATCGGAGTCGTCGAGCCCGACGACGATGAGATTGGTCGGATACTCATGGATCTCGGTCATCGTTGATCGCCTTCCGTGCGGTACCACCAGCCTGACCGGCGGCGCCCGGCGGGGACCAGGGTCGAAGGTCCCCGGGTCGGCCCGGGATCAGGCGGGCGCCGGCGTCCCGGCCATCCGCAGCCGCAGACCGCTGGCCCGGGCGGCCGGGCGGCCGATCGCCGCCCGCACCTCGGCCTCGGTGCCGATCAGCCGCACCCGCGTCTGCGCGCGGGTCAGCGCCGTGTACAGCAGCTCTCGCGTGCTCAGCGGCGAGTCCTCCTCGGGCAGCACGACCGTCACGTGGGCGAACTGGCTGCCCTGGCTCCGGTGGACCGTCATCGCGTGCACCGTCTGCACGTCGGCGAGCCGCCCGGGCGCGAAGTCGATGATGCCGCCCTGCTGGCCGAACGCGACCCGCAGCTCGTCACCGGTCCACACGGTGACCCCGACGTCGCCGTTGAACAGCCGCAGCGTGTAGTCGTTCGCGGTGACCAGCACCGGCCGGCCCGAATACCACTCCCGGTAGGCGGGCATCAGATCCTCGGCCGCCAGCCAACTCTCGATCCGCCAGGTCCACTCGCGCACCCCGCGGGGGCCGGACCGGTGCGCGCAGAGCAGCCGGTGGCCGTCCAGTCGCCGCAGGGCGGCCGGCGCGTCCCCGGCGTCGGCGGCGAGCCGGACCGCCGCCGCGGCCGCCAGCACGTCCGGCCGCACCGCGCGTTCGACCGGCCCGGCACCTCCGTCCTCGTCCTCGGGGTCGATCAGTTCGACCTCCTCTCCCGGCCGGCGCAGCACGGC
>NZ_JBMDXT010000469.1:0-11653 GCF_048594475.1 Nakamurella sp.
CGCCGGCCCGGCGCACTCCGGCGTCGTGCACCCCGCCGGCGGGTCGGCGGGCCGGCCGGCCCCCACCGGCACCGTGGCGCAGCGGTTCGCTGCCCCGGCCGCGGCCACGCCCGACGCGGTGGCCGTGGTGGCCGGCGAGCACCGGCTGACCTACGCCGAGCTGGATGCCCGGGCCGACCGGCTCGCGCATCGGCTGATCGAGCTCGGAGCCCGTCCCGGGATGCTCGTCGGGGTCTGCCTGGAGCGCGGGCCGGACCTGATCCCGACGCTGCTGGGCGTGCTCAAGGCGGGCGCCGCGTACCTGCCGCTGGACCCGGTGCAACCGCCGGACCGGTTGGCGTTCATGATCGACGACGCCGCGCCGGCGATCGTGGTCACGCGGTCCGCGCAGCGCCCGCTGCTGCCGGTGACGCCGGCCGCCGCCGTCGTGCTGCTCGACGACCGGCCCGAGAATCCGGCGGCCGGGGTCCTCCCGGTGCCGGTGACCGGGGCCGGGCCGGACGACCTGATCTACGTCATCTACACGTCCGGCTCGACCGGCCGGCCCAAGGGTGTCTGCCTGACCCACGCCAACGTGCTCCGGCTGATCGAGACCGGGCAGGAGCACTACGCGTTCGACGAGACCGACGTCTGGCCCCTGTTCCACTCGTTCGCCTTCGACGTCTCGGTGTGGGAGATGTGGGGGGCGCTGCTGCACGGCGGCCGGCTGGTGGTCGTGCCGGCGGCCCTGCTGCGGGCGCCGGGCGAGTTCCTGGACCTGCTCGTCGAGCAGCGGGTGACCGTGCTCAACCAGACCCCGTCCGCGTTCCGCGGCCTGGTCGACCTGGCCGCGGCGGGCGATCCCCGGATGGACCGGCTGAGCCTGCGCGCGGTGGTCTTCGCGGGGGAGCGGCTCGACCTGCCGATGCTGGCGCCGTGGGTGGCCCGGCACGGCCTGGGCCGGATCGCCCTGGTCAACATGTACGGGATCACCGAGACCACCGTGCACACCACCTACCACCGGATCACCCGGGCCGATCTGGCCCCCGGCGCGGCCAACCGCATCGGCCGGCCGCTGGCGGACCTGAGCATCGAGCTCACCGACAGCGCCGGGGAGCCGGTGCCGGCCGGCGTGGTCGGCGAGATCCACGTGTCCGGGCCGGGCGTGGCCCGCGGGTACCTGGGCCGGCCGGCGCTGACCGCGGAACGGTTCGTGCCCGACCCGTCCGGCCCGCCCGGCAGCCGCCGCTACCGCAGCGGCGACCGCGCCCGGATCCTGCCGGACGGCACGTTCGAGTTCTGCGGACGGCTCGACGATCAGATCAAGATCCGCGGGTTCCGGATCGAGCCGGCCGAGGTCCGGACGGCGCTGATCGACCACCCGGCCGTCGCCGACGCGCTCGTCGTCGGGCACGCCGGGCCGGCCGGCCCGGCGCTGGTCGGCTACGTCGTACCGGTCGACGGGGCGGCGCCACCGGCGCCCGCGGACCTCCGGGCGGCCCTGCTGCGGCGGCTGCCGGAGTACATGGTCCCGGCCGCCTACCTGACGGTCGATGCCTTCCCGCTCACCCCGAACGGCAAGCTGGACCGGCGGGCCCTGCCGCGGCCGGAGCTCGCCGTGCCGGCCCGCCGCCCGTACGTCGCGCCCCGCACCACGATCCAGCGCCAGCTGGCCCGGATCTGGTCGCTGATCCTCGGGGTGCCGGATGTCGGCCTGCACGACCGGTTCTTCGACCTGGGCGGGCATTCCATCGCCGTGGTCCGGGTGGTGGCCGAGGCCAACGCCGTCGGGCTGACCCCGTCGCTGCGGATGCTCTACGAGAACCGGACGCTGGCCGAGCTGGCGGACGAGCTGGAACCGCCGGCCCCGGCGGAGCCGACCGGCCCGGGCACCACCGCGACCCGCCCGACCGCCCGGCCGATCCCGTCGCCGGTGGCGGCGATGGCGCAGCACCGGGTGCCCGGGGTGTCGATCGCGCTGATCGAGGACGGCGAGCTCACCCGGTGTGCCGGGTACGGCGTCGTCCATGCGGGCGGCGACCCGGTCGGTCCCGAGACCGTGTTCCCGGTCGCGTCGGTCAGCAAGCTGGTGACCGCGGTCGGTGCACTGCACCTGGTGCGCGGGGGACGCCTGGACCTGGACACCGACGTCAACCGCTACCTGACGGGCTGGCAGGTCCCCGGACCGGACCCGGTCACCCTGCGGCAGCTGCTCGGCCACACCTCCGGCCTCACCGCGCCGGAGCAGGCCGACTACCCGCCGGGCGCCCCGATGCCCGCCCTGGTCGACCTGCTGGCCGGCCGGCCGCCGGTCGACTCGCCCCCGATCGTGCCGGAGTTGCGGCCCGGCACCGAGTTCCGGGCCGCGAACAGCAACTACGCGGTCGTCCAGCAGGTGATCGAGGACGTCGCCGGCACCCGGTTCGCCGACGTCATGCAGGAGCTGGTGTTCGGCCCGCTGGGCATGACCCGCAGCAGCTTCGACCCGCCCGTCCCGGCCGGCACCGCCTGGGGTCACGACGCCGACGGGCGGCGGCGGCCCGAGCCGTGGCGGCTGCGGCCGGACACCGGGGCCGCCGGGCTGTTCTCGACGGCGGCCGACCTCGCCCGTATCGCCATCGAGATCCGCCGGGCGGCGCTGGATCTGGGCCCCACGCTGATCGGGCCGGAGCTGGCCGCGCAGATGCTGCGGCCCACCCCGGGCGAGTTCTACGGGCTCGGCACCCTGGTCGACGACAGCGGGCCGGACCTGGAGTACGGGCACACCGGGGAGTGCACCGGCTTCCGGGCGCTGGTGTTCGGCCGGCTGCACGGCGGCGACGGCGTGGTCGTCCTGACCAATTCCGACGCCGGCAACGGGGTCTTCCAGTACCTGGCCGCCGCGCTCGCCACCGCCGAGGCCGACCCGACGATGAACAAGGAGCTCCCGCGATGACCGATCTCCTCGACGAGCCGGCCGTTCTCCCCGCCTGGCCACCGGAACGGCCGGCGCGGTCGATCATCTCGATCGACGACCTGACGGCACCGGACCTGACCGGCCTGGTCGACCGCGGCGTGCAGTTCGCCGCCGGGGCCAGGTCCCGGGCGCTGGCCGGCCTGGTCACCGGCATCCACTTCGGCAAGCCGTCCACCCGCACCCGGACCGCGTTCTCGGCCGGGGCGCTCCGGCTGGGTGCGGGCGTGATCGCTTACGGCCCGGGCGATCTGCAGCTGAGCACGGGGGAGACGCACGAGGACACCGCCCGGGTGCTGTCCGGCATGCTCGACGTCCTGGTCATGCGGACCGCCGAGGACGAGGCGATCATGCGCCGTTACGCCGAGCCGGGCGGGCTGTCGGTGATCAACGCGATGAGCGCCCAGGAGCACCCGACGCAGGCGCTGTGCGACCTGTCCACCCTGCAGGAGCACTTCGGCCGGCTCGGCGGGCTGCGGGTGCTCTACGTGGGCGAGGGCAACAACACCGCGACCGCGCTGAGCCTGGCCCTGATGCGCTGCCCGGGCGTGCGGCTGGAACTGCGCACGCCGACCGGCTACGGGCTGCCGGCCGACTACCACCGGCGCGCCCGCGCGCATGCCGCCCGTTCGGGCGCCACCCTGCACGAACGGCACGACATGCTCGACCTGCCGGCCGATGTCGACGTCGTCTACACCACCCGCTGGCAGACCACGGGCTCGGCCAAGCACACCACCGACTGGCGATCCACGTTCGACCCCTTCCGGGTGACCGAGCCGCTGCTGGCCGCGTACCCCGGCGCGGTCTTCCTGCACGACCTGCCGGCCCACCGCGGCGAGGAGGTCGACGCGGCCGTCCTGGACGGCCCGGCGAGCCTGGCCTTCCGGCAGGCCCGGATGAAGATGTTCAGCGCCATGGCGGTGCTGGAATGGTGCGCCGCCGGCCGGTCGTCATGACGCTGGAAGTCGCCAAGGGCCGGCAGCGCGACCCCGAACCCACGCCGCTGCGCCGCAACCGGGCCTACGTGCTGCTGTGGACCGGGGCCGGCGCCTCCATGCTCGGGTCGCGGATGAGCGCGATCGCCTACAGCCTGGTCGTGCTCTGGGCGACCGACTCGGCCACCAGCACCGCGATGGTCGCCTTCGCCGCCCTGCTGCCGTTCCTGGTGACGCAGCTGCCGGCCGGGGTGCTGGTGGACCGGTTGGACCGGCGCCGGGTGATGATCGGCTGCGACATCGGGCGGGTGGCGCTGATCGGGGTCGCCCTGACCACGGTCGCGCTGGGCCACGTCTGGGTGCCGCTGCTGATGGTGATCGCCTTCTGCGAAGGCAGTCTCACCGAGATGTACTCGATCGCCGAACGGGCCGCGGTGTTCACCGTGGTGCCGGACGAGCAGCTCGGGGTGGCCGTCGGCGCCAACGAGGCGCGGTCGGAGGCGGCCGGCCTGATCGGCCAGCCGATCGGCACCTTCCTGTTCAGCGCGCTGCGCTGGCTGCCGTTCGCGGCGACCATCGTCTCGCACGTGATCTCGCTGTGCACCCTGCTGCTGATCCGGCAGCCGCTGCAGGGGCCACGGCCGGACGGGCCGCGGCCCAGCCCCGTGCAGGACGTCAAGGAGGGCTTCGAGTTCGTCCGCTCGCAGACCTATCTCAAGCGGGCGCTCGGCCTGATCGCGGCCAGCAACCTGCTGTTCCAGGTCCTGGCCCTTGGCCTGCTGGTGATCGTCAAGGACCAGGGCGGCGGGCCGGACACCATCGGCTGGATCCTGCTGGCCAGCGGCATCGGCGGCATGCTCGGCGCGCTGTCCAGCAACCTGTTCCTGCGCTGGGTCGGCGTCCGCTGGATCTTCATGGGCGTCAATGTGTTCTGGACGGTGCTGATGACCGGCATCGTGTTCTTCCAGCAGCCGCTGGCCCTGGGCATCATCTTCAGCCTGCTGCTGTTCGGCGCCGGGGTGGCCAACGTGGCCGGCATCGTCTACACGATGAAGGTGGCCCCGGAGGACATGCAGGGCCGCATCGGGTCCATCGTCTCGCTGATGGCCTCCGGCGCCAACGCGCTCGGCGCCCTGGCCGCCGGGGCCGTGCTGGACGCCCTCGGCGTGCGCACCACCATGATCATCGTCGGCGCCGCGATGTTCGTCATCGCCATCCTGGCCATCCTGGCCTTCGGCGGGCGCAAGGCGGCGGCCGCGGAGGCCGCGCTCGGCGATCTCAACGAGTGAGCACCGATCGCCGGGTGGAGCTGGCTCCACCCCGCGGCCGGGAGATCGGGCTACTGACTCCCGTCCGCGAACCGAACACCCTGAAGGAATGCGGATGAAGCGAATCGGAGTGTGGTGCTGGCGCCGGCGCACGCTGGTGGTCGGCATCTGGCTGCTGGTGATGGCCGGTGGGGCGGTGGCGATCGGGCCGCTGTTCGCCGGCATGGGGGACACCACGACGCTGGCCGGGACCGAGACCGGCCGCGCCCAAGCCGTGATCGACGGCGCGATCGACCACGGCGAGCAGTTCTTCGCGGTCGTGGACGGCGTGGACGCCGGCGCGGCGACCACGACCGCCGCGCTGAGCGCCGCGGCCGACGACGTCCGGGCGATCGCCGGGGTGCAGAGCGTCGAGGGCCCGATCGCCGCGACCGACGGCCGGGCCGCGACGCTCCTGGTCACCCTGGCCCCGGCCGAGTCGCAATACCAGCCGTTCACCGACGCCGGCACCCGGCTGGCCCAGCTGTCCACCGCCCTGCCCGGGGCGAGCGTGAGCATCGGCGGCGGCGACCTGATCGGCGACGACGCCAACGCCGCCGTGCAGGACGACCTGCGCAACGCCGAGATCTGGTCCCTGCCACTGACCCTGGTGCTGCTGCTGATCGTCTTCGGCGGGGTGGCGGCCGCCGCGCTGCCGGCCGTCGCGGCGATCGCGACCATGCTCGGGGCGACCGCGGTCCTGCTCGGCTTCTCCGCGGTGGTCACCATCAGCGCGGACGCCATCACCGTCGTGACCCTGCTGGGGCTGGGCCTGTCCATCGACTACGGGCTGCTGCTGGTCGCCCGCTACCGGGACGAGCTGGCCGCGCGGGGCGACCGGCAGGAGGCGGTGGCCGCGGCCTGGCACACCGCCGGCCGCACGATCGCGTACAGCGCGCTGACCGTCATCGCCGCCCTGGCCGGGCTGATGGCCTTCGACGTCGGCGAGCTGCGCGCGCTGGCCGCGGCCGGCATCGCGACCGTGATCGTCGCCCTGCTCGCCGGTCTCACCCTGACCGCGGCCCTGCTCGGGTTCGTCGGTCGCTGGATCACGCCCCGGCGGGGCCGGCGCCGGGCCGGCTCCCGGGCCGGCTCTCGGGCCGGCACCGACGGCGAGTCGGGGTTCTTCGCCGGCCTGGCCCGGCGCACCCAGCGGCGGCCCTGGCTCACCCTGGCCGGCTGCGCGGTCGTGCTGCTGGCGCTGGCCGCCCCGCTGCTGCACGTGATCATCAAGGTGCCGCAGCTGGAGGGGCTGCCGCGGACGCTGGAGTCGGTCCGGGTGGCCGACGTGCTGGACCAGCGGTTCGGCATCAGCAGCCAGGCCGGGGTGGCCGTGCTGGCCCGCACCGACCCGGCGACGCTGGACGCGTACGCCCAACGCTGGGCCGGTGATCCCGAGGTGATCCGGGTCGAGCCGGCCTCCGAGGTCGGGTCCGGGGTGTCCATCGTGGTGCTCGACGCCCGCGGGGACGGTCAGGGCGCCGGGGCGCAGGCCCTGGTGGACCGGCTCCGGCAGGATCGGCCGGCCGGGTACGAGTCGTGGGTGACCGGGGACGCGGCCCGGCTGATGGATCTGCAGGACGAGCTCGCCGCCGGACTCCCGCTCGCGGTGACCATCGTGGTGCTGTCCATGCTGGTGGTGCTGTTCCTGATGACCGGATCGGTCGTCGTCGGCCTGAAAGCGGTCGTGGTCAGCGCGCTCTCGTTGGCGGCCACGTTCGGGGTGCTCACCGCCGTCTTCCAGGACGGGTGGCTGGCCGCACCCCTGGGCATGCTCACCGTCGGCGGGTTGAGCCCGTCCATGATCGTGATCGTCTTCGCGTTCGCCTTCGGGCTGTCGATGGACTACGAGGTCTTCCTGCTCGCGCGGATCAAGGAGTACTACGACGCCGGCCAATCGCCAGACGCGGCGGTGCGGCACGGGCTGCAGCGCAGCGGCCGGATCATCACCTCGGCCGCGCTGCTGATGTTGATCGTGTTCGCGTGCTTCGCTGCCGCGGACATCGGTGCGCTGCAACAGATCGGCCTCGGTCTGTTCGTCGCCGTGCTGATCGACGCCACGCTCGTCCGGTGCCTGTTGAGCCCGGCCCTGATGACGGTTCTGGGCAAGGCCGCTTGGTGGGCCCCGGCGCCGCTGCGCCGGCTGCACGCCCGCATCGGCCTGCCCGAGGCGACGGCCCTGCCGGTGACGGTGCGCACCGGTGACGCGGCCGCGCCGGACGGGGGCGCCGAGCCGTCCGTCCCGGCCGCTGGGGCTGATGCGGCTCCGGCCGGTGACGCGGTCGCGCCGGAACCCGAACCCGCCGGCTCCCGGACCCGCTGACCACTCTCCCGGGCCCCACCCGCGGCCGTCGCCGGGGGTGGGGCCCTTCGTCGTTCGGTCCGATCCGGCCGAGGTTTCAGTGTGGACTTGTGGTCAATTATTACCGCAGTCGCAGGGTCGGGGTCTCCGGGCAGCTAAAAGACACACGAATAGTCCCTCCTGGTCCTGTATTCTCAGCACGCGGCACGCCATTGCTAACGGGCCCGTCAATTTAAGGAACGTACATTAAGATCGTAGGCCTAAATGGTTTCCACAATTCGAAAGGAGCCCAGGTGATCGAGACCGACGAAGCGTTGATGAGCATGTTCGGCGGAGTGGCACTAAGCGAAATATCCCTCAAGACTAGTTCGCAAAAGATAACACTAGATCGCGGCGTCACCGTAATTGTAGGACCAAACAATTGCGGCAAGACGACACTGCTGGCTGAATTGGAAGCGTTCTTGTGGGCGAGGACGAGTGCGACTCGAAAGATGGTAGATTCAGCATCAATCGATCCAGGAAGCGACATAAGTGCGGTTCTGCAGGCGTTTGATGAATGCGCCTCCAGTGAGGAATCCGAGCTGGTTCGTTGCTATAATTCTGAGCCGATGCTACTGACTCGGGCGGGGCTGCAGGTTTCGCGGGCGAATCTGGAGCGGATTTGGTCTGAGAGGACGCTGCCTGCGCACGCGGCGGAGGTATTTGCTCTTTACCTTGGTGTTGGATCAAGACTGGAGACAGTTTTGGTGGAAGCACCGGAGGTCCTGACGCCACATCCAGGGAGTCCACTTCATCAGCTATGGGGAAGCAAGAGGTTGGAGTCCGAGGTTGCTTTGCTCGTCAAAGAAGCCTTCGGAGAGGAAATCTTCGTCAACCGTTTTGGGAAGATGATCTCGATACATCTGGGAGCGGAAGCGCCGCCCGAGACCTCCGTTCCGGAGAAGAGCTACAGAGATATGCTGAAGAAGATGACGGCCCTCGAAGATCAGGGTCATGGAATGAGGGCATTTTTTAATGTCGCACTGCCCGTTGTCGCTGCTTCTGTTCCAATCATTATTATCGACGAGCCGGAACTGTTCCTCCATCCGCCGCAAGCCAGAAAGTTGGCCGCCATTTTGGCGAATCGCGGAAGACTGGGCGGTCAGGTCATAGTCAGCACCCATAGCAGCGACATCTTGCAGGGCTTCATTATGGCATGCGAAGGGACCGGCCTAGGTGTAGTACGCCTTACTCGGGAAGGCAGTAGCAACCGCGTCCGTGAGATTTCCGAGCAAGTCGCATCGCCTCTATACAGTGATCCGCTGCTAAGGTATTCGACTGTGCTGGAAGGACTATTCTACAAGGCGGTAGTAGTTTGCGAAGCCGAAGGAGATAGTGCCTATTTCTCCGCGGTCTACCAACATTCGATCAGAGTTGGCGATCCGCAAGGCGATATCCACTTTACCTATGCGCATGGCAATGGTCGGTTGTCCACGGCAGTTAGGCCACTTAAAGAGTCTGGAGTTCCGGTTGCATCTATAATCGACTGCGACACTCTGCTTGACAACGGAATCATGGAGCGTCTCGCCGATGCTCATGGTTTAGACTTCGAGCAGGTCCGCCTGGCCTTGGAGAAGGTGCAGACGTACGTCAATGACCCCACTTTTTCATTGAGACCCTCGCGTTCCACTGCCCGCGATGCCATCCTTCCCATTCTAGATCGCGAGGATTCTGAGTTGAGCCCGATCGAAGTTGAGACAATCAAAGAGGCCATCAAGCAACCTAGTGGGCGCCAATCGTTGAAGAGTCACGGAATAAGGCACTTGGAGAAGGATCGAGAAGTCGGGGAGGTGGCGAGAGTTCTCTTTGCCGATCTCGCCAGAAATGGGATCTTTGTCGTGCCAGTCGGCGAGCTCGAGTCGTTCCACCCTGAGGTCTCAAGGAAAAGGAAGTTGCGATGGATTGCACGAGTGCTAGGTGGTGAGCAGCTGTATAAGCAGGTAGGGCAGCAGCACGATTTTGTGGCTCGCGTGCAGGAATACTTACGCGAACAAGCGCTAAGCTGATTCCGCTCTCACGCCTCTGACTCGATCATGTACTGGATACTGGTGCGTGACTCGATGGCCAGACCCCTTCGAATTTCTGGCTGGGTGGATCGGAGTTTGTCTCAGCAAAGTGTCGGAATGCTGGGTGGAGACGCGTCGGTTTGACGGAGTCGCCAGCGGGCAGATAAGAGGATAGGTGCGCCTGCCGGCTCAAGCGGCGCTGACGGTCACGTCGCCGGTGCCGGTGTGCGCCTCGATGGTGCGGCTGCCGGCCGCGTCCTGGGTGACCCCGACGCGGCGGTCGCCGTCGTCGGTGTCGGCGGTCACCCGGTAGCCGGTGGCCGACCGGGGGACGGTGACGGTGACGTCGCCGGTGTCGGCGCGGGCGACAACGGCCTGCGGGTCGGCGGCGAATCCCAGCGTGATGTCGCCGGTCTCGGCGGTGGCGGTGACGGTGCCGGCGGTCAGCGCGTCCCCGGTGACCGACCCCACCTCGGTGGCCGCGGTGATCGGGCCGCCGAGCCCGGACAGCCGGATCTCACCGGTGTCGGTGCGGACCGACACCGGCCCGGTCAGACCGGAGAGGGCGGCGTCACCGGTGTCGGTGGTGGAGGTGACGGCGGTGCCGGCGGGCACGGTGATCGTCAGGTCGACCTCGCACCGCTCGCTGCCCGGGCAGGCGGTGACCACGGACAGCTGGGTCCCGGTCCATTGCTGCGTCACGGTCGGCTTCTCGCCGTCCCAGGTCAGCGCGGCCTGCACGGTCGCGGTGCCGGCCGGGCCGGTGGTGACGGTGAGCGTGCCGGCGTCGACCCGCACGTCCAGGGCGCTGATCTCCTGGGGGTAGGTCGTCGAGGTGGTGTCCGACGACGGGCTGCCGGACCCGGCCAGCGCGCGGTATCCGAAGAACAGCCCGGCGGCGAGAACGACGACCGTGACCACGATCCCGATGATCAGCCAGGTCCGGGAGGCCTCGGTGGGCGGCTCGTCGGTGTGGTGGGTCATGACGGTCATGATGGCCTCCGGAGGCGCGGATCGACGGCAGGATCGCCCGGCGGGCGGCCGGGTGGTGCCCTCGACGGTGGACGCGGGTCGCTAGGACGAACGGGTGGGCAGGGTCGCGCTGACGACGGTGGGACCACCGGCGGGGCTGTGCACGGCGAAGGTGCCGTCCAGCGCCCGGATGCGGCCGGCCAGCCCGGCCAGCCCCGAGCCGAAGGCCGGATCCGCTCCGCCGCGGCCGTTGTCGGACACCACGACGCGCAAGTCGCCGGGCCCGGCCGGCTCCACCAGGACGTCGATCGTGCTTGCGCCGGAGTGTTTGGCCGCGTTCGTCAGGGCCTCCGACACCAGGAAGTAGGCGGCCGCCTCGACCGGCCGGGGCGGCCGGTCCGGCAGGTCGACCAGCAGCCGCACGGGAATCGCCGAGCGGGCGGCGATCCCGGACAGGGCGGCGTCGAGCCCGAGGTCGTCGAGCACGGCCGGGTGCAGCCCCCGCACCAGGTCACGCAGCTCGGCCAGGGCCAGCTTGGCCTCCTCGTGCGCGTCCGTCACCGCCTGCCGGACGTGGTCGGGCACGTCGACCATGGTGGTCCGGGTCATGCCCAGGTTCATGGCCAGCGAGACCAGGCGCTGCTGGGTGCCGTCGTGCAGGTCCCGCTCCAGCCTCCGGCGTTCGGCGTCGGCCGCCGCGACGGCGTCCGAGCGGCTCTCGGTCAGCACCTCGACCCGCTGGGCCAGCGCCGCCGACCGGGTCGGGGCCATCGCCCGGCGCAGCAGCGACTCGTCCAGCGCGGCCGCCGCGGTGGCCACGGCCGGCGCCGTCAGCAGCAATCCCGCGCCGAGCAGGGTCGCCACAAGAATCGGCCCGACCCCGCCGATCGGGACGCCGAGCACGTCGCCGGGCAACGACCAGGCGAACGCGGCGGAGGTGACCCCGAGCAGGGCGGCGCACCACCACAGGGCCACCATCAGGCCCAATGTCGGCAGCAGGAGCAGGGACGCCAGGTGGTAGCCGATCTGGCGCCAGATCGACGCGCTGCGGGCTTGCGTCCACAGCCGGCGCCACCAGCCGCCGGGGGCCGGCGGGGGGGGCGGGGGGGGCCAGGGCCGGCGGGCGGCGGCGCCCGGGGCCAGCGACCGGATCCGGGCCC
>NZ_JBMDXT010000047.1:0-6259 GCF_048594475.1 Nakamurella sp.
CGCTGCTGAGCTGGACCGCGTACCGCTGGCCGGCGGGCGCGTCGGCGACCTGCCACGCCAGCCGCCGGCCGCCGTCCGGCGTGAGCCCGGCCGCCGCGACTCCGGGCGCCAGCCCGCCGGCGGTGCTGACGGCACCGCCGACCGGCCGGCGGTCGAGCACGGCGCCGTCCAGGAGCACCTCGACGGCGGCGACGCCGGGCCCCACCGGCACCGCCGCGTCGACCACGCCGGTGACGTCCTCGCCGGGATCCTGGCAACTGCTCGGCCGGAATGCGGCGGGCCACTCGGCCAGCACCTCGCCGGCGCCGTCGAGCAGCCGGATCGCCAGCCGGCCGGCCCCGGGACCGGCCGACGAGCCGTCGTCGGCGCCGTTCGGGGCACCGTCGGGAGCACTGTCCGGGGCACTGTCGGGGGCACTGTCGGGGGCACTGTCGCCGAGTCCGGCGGGCAGGACGGCGCCGATCGCGCCGGTGCCCGCGGTCAGGTTGACCGAGCCGATGACCCGCATGGCGTCCGGTGCGGCCGCGACCCCGGGGCGATCGTCCTGCACCATCGCCATGCCTCCCGTCCCCGGTCCCGCCGGCAGTGCGTTCTCGGCCAGCAGCCGCTGGTAGATCCCGTCGTAGGTGAACGAGCTGAGCCACTGATTGCTGCAGTAGGTCATCACGTCATGGGCGGCGACCCCGCCCAGCAGGCGCATGGGCAACCCGAGCCCGGGGTCGCCCACGTCGAGGCCGACGAAGGTCTCGTCCGGCCCGGACAGCTGGCCGTTCGGGAACGGGTAGGGCGCACCGCCGGCCGCCCCGCAGAACTCCGCGTGGAACCGCCCGAAGGTGTGGCCGAGCTCGTGCCCGCCATACCAGTCGCCGTACGACCCGTCGCCGTCCCAGCCGAAGGTGCTCGGCCCGGTCGGGCCGGACGCGACGGTGCCCGGGGCCGGCGCCTGGGGGATGCCGGAGGCCAGTCCGCGCATGAAGAAGCCGCCGTCGGCGACCATGCCGTAGTAGTGCGTGCGGGCGTCGGTGCCGGTGGCCACGTCGACTGCCCGCAACGCGATCAGCTGCGCGTTGATGGCCGACGCGTCGAACGGGGCCGCCGGGTTCGCCGTGGCCGTCCCGGTGCCGATGATCAGCTGCCCGGTCGGGTAGGCCCGGCGCAGCCAGGAGGCGAACAGCGCGGCGTCCGTGGCGGTCGGTTCGAAGGTCTGCCCGCCCATCCGGTAGATCATCCGCACCAGCCGGACCCGCAGGGTGGCCGGCGGCCGGAAGGTGATGGACCGTGTCTGGACGCCGGCGATCGAGGGCAGCCGGGTACCGGTCGTCCGCATCACCGTGCCCATCCGGAGGAACAGCGGGCCGGGTCCGGTGAAGGTGTCGGGGAGCCGGAAATTCAGGCTGAACCGCAGGTCGGCGCGCCGCGACCGCAGCTGGGAGGGCGTCGCCCCGGACCGCGCCGGGTCCAGCTGCGCCGCACCGATCGACGGGACGGTCGTCCACGGGCCGTTCGCCGACCGGGCCACCCGCAACTCGCCCCGGACCTCCACCGCCGTGCGGAACTTGAGGTAGGCGCGGACGATCGTGGCCTTGCCGGCCACCAGCGGCACCGAATGGCCCAGGTCCTGGACCTCCTGGGTGACCTCGAGCCCGTCGAGCATCACCAGGTTCAGCACGAACGGCGGGATCGGCGGCAGCGGCCGGAACGGGCTGAGGGCCGGGTGGCCGCCGGTCCCGTTCGCCGCGCCGTCTCCGACCGCGGCGGCGACCCCGTCCACTGCCGCCGCATCCGGGTACAGAGCGGGGTCGAGGGCGGCGACCACCGCCGCGATCGCGGTGTCGGCGGCACCGTCGGTGCCATCGTCGGGGGCCGTCCCGACCGGGATCGCCGCCATCGGACCGCATCGGATCAGCGCGGCGTCGACCGCCCGAGCGAGCTCCGCCTCGTGCCGTCGATCCTCGCCGACCCGTGCCGGCGGCCTGGCTCGTCCCATCGTTCCCACCCCTGTCCCTCGGTCCCGTGCGGACCGCGTCACCAGACAGATGACCGGACCCGGGGCGTGATACCGGACGAACGGGTGGAATCAGGGCCCGCAGAGCACGATCGGGGCTCGTGCGACCCGGCCGGCTCTCGAACGAGCGGTGCTCGCTGGTAGCCGCGCAAGCTCGCCCAACTACGACGAGCGGCGGTCGGCCTGATCGTCCGCGGTGCCCGGTGGGGCGTGCGCCGCGTCGGTGGGATCGGCGCGGTCCGGCGCGTCCGGATCGGGCGCCGCGGATCCCTCGCCCGGGGCGGTGGACCCGGAGCGGTCACCGTCCCGGTCCGGCCCCCAGACCAGCGCCGGATCCTCCCGGCCGACGTGCCGCCGCAGGTAGAGGAACAGCACGGCGCCCAGGAACACCAGCACCGAGGTGAACACGTTGATCCGCAGGCCCAGGATGTGGTTGGCCGGATCGATCCGGAGCATCTCGATCCAGCCCCGGCCCAGCGTGTACCCGGCCACGTAGAGGGCGAACGCCCGCCCGCCGCCGAGCTGCCAGCGCTTGTCGGCCCACACGACGAGCGCGGCGACGCCCAGGCACCACAGCATCTCGTACAGGAACGTCGGCTGGTAGGTGCCGCAGATCAGCTCCGGGGTCGCCTTGACGTACTCCGTCGGGAACTCGCAGTTGCCGTTGACCGGGACGATGCCGGGCACGCCGCCCGGCGTCCGGACGTAGACCTCCAACGCCCACGGCACGCTGGTGGGCGCGCCGAACAGCTCCTGGTTGAAGTAGTTGCCGAGCCGGCCGATGGCCTGCGCGGTGACGATCCCCGGGGCCACCGAGTCGGCGAACGAGGTCAGCGGGATCTTGTAGTAGCGGCAGCCCAGCCAGGCGCCGACCCCGCCGAGCGCGATGGCGCCCCAGATGCCCAGGCCGCCGTTCCAGATCGCGAACGCCGCCCAGGGATTCTTGCCTTCGCCGAAATACAGCTGGTGGTCGGTGATGACGTGGTAGAGCCGCCCGCCGATGATGCCGAACGGGACGGCGAACACGGCGACGTCGGTGACCCGGCCGGGGCGGCCGCCGCGGGCGACGAACCGTTTGTTGCCCCACCAGACCGCGATCACGATGCCGACGATGATGCAGATCGCGTACGCCCGGAGCGCGATCGGACCGACGTACCAGACCCCCTGCGGCGGCGAGGGGATGCTGGCCAGGAACGGGCCGGTCACGACCGGCCGGCCGATCGTCCCGCTGGTCGTCCACCAGCGGGGACATCAGCCAAGAAGTCAGCGCGGATAAAGTCGTCGACTCGCGTCACAGCAGTCACATTCCGTCGAAGTTGATCCGCGCCGGGCTAGTTGATCCGCGCGAGGGCGGCGCCGGTGCGGTCGGCCGCTCGGATGCCGGCGGCGAACTCGCCGGCCAGGGTGACCAGGGCGTCCCGGCCGCCCTTGGCGTAGGCGTCCAGGAACGCCGAGCCCACGATGACGGCGTCGGCGTACTCGGCGATCTGCCGGGCCTGCTCCCCCGTCCGCACCCCGAGCCCCACGCCGATCGGCAGGTCGGTGACCGTCCGGCAGCGGGCAACCAGATCCGGCGCCGCGGTGGAGACCTGGTCCCGGGCGCCGGTCACGCCCATCACCGAGGCGGCGTAGACGAACCCGCCCCCCGCCGCGGTGGTCAGCGCGATCCGCTCGACCGGCGACGACGGGGCGACCAGGAAGATCGGGTCCAGGTCGTGCGCGTGCGCCGCGTCCAGCCAGGGGCCGGCCTCGTCGACGATCAGGTCGGGGGTGATGACGCCCGCGCCCCCGGCCGCGGCCAGGTCCCGGGCGAAGGCCTCGACGCCGTAGGCCAGGACCGGGTTGAAGTACGTCATCACGACGGCCCGGCCGCCGCGGCCGGTCACCGACTCGACGATCTCGAAGACGTCCCGCACCCGGAAGCCGTTGGCCAGCGCCTGCCCGGCGGCGTGCTGGACGGACGGGCCGTCCAGCACCGGGTCGGAGAACGGCAGCCCGACCTCGACCAGGTCGCAACCGCCCTCGATGATCGCCGCGAACAGATCCTTGGACCCGGCCAGGTCGGGGAACCCGGCCGGCAGGTAGCCGACCAGGGCGGCGCGGTCCTGCGCGCGCAGGCCGGCGAACATCTCGGACAGGATGGTCACTGCACGGCTCCGGTCGGCTCGCCCAGCTTGAACCAGTTCATCGCGGTCTCCATGTCCTTGTCGCCGCGTCCGGAGACGTTGACCAGCACGATGCCGTCGGGCCCGATCTCCCGGGCCAGGTCGACGGCGCCGGCGACGGCGTGCGCCGACTCGATGGCCGGGATGATGCCCTCGGTGCGGGTGAGCAGCGCGAGCGCGTCCATCGCCCGGGTGTCGGTGATGGACCGGTACTCGGCCCGGCCGATCTCGGCCAGGTGCGAGTGCTCCGGTCCGACCCCCGGGTAGTCCAGGCCGGCACTGATCGAGTGCGACTCGATGATCTGCCCGTCGGCGTCCTGCAGCAGGTAGGACCGGGCGCCGTGCAGCACGCCGACCGTCCCGCCGCTGATGGTGGAGGCGTGCCGGCCGGTCTCGATGCCGTCGCCACCGGCCTCCAGGCCGACCAGCCGGACCCCCGGGTCGTCGATGAACGCGTGGAAGATGCCCATCGCGTTCGACCCGCCGCCGACGCACGCGGCCACCGCGTCCGGCAGCCGGCCGGTGCGGTCCAGCACCTGCGCCCGGGCCTCGAGGCCGATGATCCGCTGGAAGTCGCGCACGATGACCGGGAACGGGTGCGGGCCGGCGACCGTGCCGAACAGGTAGAACGTGTGCCCCACGGTGGCGACCCAGTCGCGGAACGCCTCGTTGATCGCATCCTTGAGGGTGGCCGAGCCGGACTCGACGGCGACCACCTCCGCGCCCAGCAGCCGCATCCGGGCGACGTTCAGCGCCTGTCGCTCGGTGTCGACGCGGCCCATGTAGATGCAGCAGTCCATGCCCAGCAGCGCCGCCGCGGTGGCCGTGGCCACGCCGTGCTGCCCGGCGCCGGTCTCCGCGATCAGCCGGGTCTTGCCCATCTGGCGGGCCAGCAGCGCCTGGCCGAGCACGTTGTTGATCTTGTGGCTGCCCGTGTGGTTCAGGTCCTCGCGCTTGAGCAGGATGCGCGCGCCGCCGACCTCGGCGGTCAGCCGCGGGGCGTCGGACAGCGGGCTGGGCCGGCCGGCGTAGTTGGCCGCGAGGTCGTCGAGGGTGGCCAGGAACTCCGGATCGCGGCGGGCCTTACGGTAGTGGTCGGCGACCTCGTCGAGGGCTCCGACCAGCGCCTCGGGCAGCCACCGGCCGCCCATGGTGCCGAAGTAGCCGCGGTCATCGGGGTCGTGGTCGGTGCCGGCCAGGCCGTCGGACGGGCGTGGCAGCGGACGGGACAGCGGACTCGACACATCATCGGCCGCTCGCGCGGGCACACTCACTGTTCTTACTCCAGACGGCATTGCTCGGCCCGGCGCGGTGGCCGGACCCCGCTCAGCGGGACGGGCGGGGACAGGACGGATGCGACCCGGCGGTGACCAGGTCGGCCAGGGCCGCCCGCGGATCCCCACTGGTGACCAGACCCTCGCCCACCAGGACGGCGTCCGCGCCGGCACCGGCATAGGCCAGCAGATCCGACGGACCCCGCACCCCCGACTCGGCGACGGTCACGACGTCCGAGGGTAGCCCCGGCGCGATCCGGGCGAACACGTCCCGGTCGATCTGCAGGGTGGTCAGGTCGCGGGCGTTGACGCCGATCACCTTGGCGCCGGCGGCCAGCGCCCGGTCGGCCTCGGCCTCGGTGTGGATCTCCACCAGGGCGGTCATGCCGAGCGACTCGACCCGCTCGAGCAGGCCGTGCAGCACGTTCTGGTCGAGCGCGGCGACGATGAGCAGGACGAGGTCGGCGCCGTGCGCCCGGGCCTCGTGCACCTGGTACGGGCTGACGATGAAGTCCTTGCGCAGCACCGGGATGTCGACCTCGGCCCGGACCGCGTCCAGGTCGGCCAGGCTGCCGTGGAAGCGACGCTCCTCGGTCCGCACCGAGATGACCCGGGCCCCGGCCTCGGCGTAGGTGCGGGCCAGCGCGGCCGGGTCGGCGATGGTGGCCAGCGCGCCCTTGGACGGGCTGGCCCGCTTGACCTCGGCGATGACGCCGACTCCCGGTTCGAGCAGGACGGGCAGCACCGGCCGGGGCGGCGCCGCGGCCCGGGCCATCGCCTTGACCTCGGCCAGGGGGACCCGCGCCTCCCGTGCG
>NZ_JBMDXT010000470.1:0-5156 GCF_048594475.1 Nakamurella sp.
GCTCCGGCCGGGGGCCGTCGGTGCCGGTGCACGTCGTGGCCTGCCCGCGGTGCTGCGGCGCGCCCGCCGGCCGGCACGTGCTGGCCACGGTCGGCCGGGGGTCGGTCGAGATCAGCTGGGCGGGCACCGTCCTGGACGTGCCGGCGGACCAGGCCCCGGCCCGGGTCGCCGGCCTGCGGGGTGGTGGGCGATGACCACCCGCCCGCTGCGCCGTTACACCTACTGCGCCGACGGCGCGCAGATCTACCGGGAGTCGTTCGCGATCGTCCGGGCCGAGACCGACCTGTCCGGCGTCCCCGCCGACGCCGAACACATCGCGGTGCGCATGGTGCACACCTGCGGCCAGCCCGACCTGACCGCCGATCTGCGCATCCACCCGGACTTCGCGCGGGCCGGGCGGGCCGCGCTGCTGGCCGGCGCGCCGATCTTCGTCGACTCGACGATGGTCGCCGCCGGCATCACCCGCCGGCGGTTGCCGGCCGCCAACGACGTGATCTGCCACCTCAACGACCTGCGGGTGGCCGAGCTGGCCGCGGCCTGGGGCACCACCCGCTCGGCCGCCGCCGTGTCGCTGTGGGGCGATCGGCTGGACGGGGCCCTGGTCGCGATCGGCAACGCCCCGACCGCGCTGTTCCACCTGCTCGAACGGATCAGCGAGGGCGGTCCCCGGCCGGCTGGGATCGTCGGTGTTCCGGTCGGTTTCGTCGGTTCGGCGGAATCCAAGCAGGCGCTGGTGGACCACCCCGCCGGCATCCCGTACGTCGCGGTGACCGGGCGGCGCGGCGGTGCCGCGCTGGCCGCCTCCGCGATCAACGCCCTCGCCGGGAGCCCGGAATGACGGGCCGGCTCTACGGCGTCGGGCTCGGCCCCGGCGATCCGGAGCTGATCACCCGCAAGGCCGCCCGGCTGATCGGCTCGGCCGACGTCGTGGCCTATCACTCCGGCACCCACGGCCGCTCCATCGCCCGTTCGATCGCGGCGGAGCTGCTACCCGCCGGCGTCCTCGAGGAGGCGCTGGTCTACCCGGTCACCACCGGATCGACCACCCACCCGCGCGGCTACCGCGGCGCCGTCGACGACTTCTACGACGCCTCGGCCGACCGGCTGGCCGTCCATCTGGCCGCCGGCCGCACGGTGGTGGTGCTGTGCGAGGGCGATCCGATGTTCTACGGATCGTTCATGTACCTGCACGACCGGCTGGCGCTGCGCTGGCCGACCGAGGTGGTACCCGGCGTCACGTCGGTCTCCGCGGCCACCGCGGCCGCCGCGATGCCGCTGGTCCGGCAGCAGGACGTGCTGACCGTGCTGCCCGGCACCCTCCCGGTTCCCGAGCTGGCCCGCCGGCTCGCCGACACCCAGGGCGCGGCGATCATGAAGCTGGGCCGCACCTTCCCGGCGGTCCGGGAGGCGTTGCGGCAGGCCGGCCGGCTGGAGGAGGCGCTGTACGTCGAGCGGGCCTCGACCGCCGGCCAGACCCTGGTTCCGGTCAAGGACGTCGACGCCGCGACCGTGCCGTACTTCTCGATCGTCATCGTGCCCGGCGACGGCATCGATCGGGGCGTCGAGCGGGGTGACGAGCAGCTCACCCGGCCGGCGCCGGCGGGCGGGCGCGCACCGGGCGTCGGGCCGGCCGAGCTGCTGGTCCTCGGTCTTGGACCCGGTCCGGACGGCTGGGTCTCACCCGAGGTCAGCGCCGCCCTGGCCGAGGTCGACCACGTCGTCGGCTATGCGCCCTACGTCAACCGGGTCGCGCAACGGGAAGGCCTGCAGCGGCACGCGTCCGGCAACACCGTCGAGCTCGACCGGGCCGCGGCCGCCCTGCGGCTGGCGGCGGCGGGCGAGCGGGTGGCGGTCGTCTCCGGCGGGGACGCCGGCGTGTTCGGGATGGCCGCCGCCGTGTTCGAGGCCGCCCAGGCGCCCGAGTTCGCCGGCGTGCCGATCCGGGTGCTGCCGGGGATCACGGCCGCCCAGGCGGTCGCCGCCCGGGCCGGCGCCCCGCTCGGCGCCGACTACGCGGTCGTCTCGCTCTCCGACCGGCTCAAGCCCTGGTCGGTCATCGAGGACCGGCTCCGGCACATCGCCCGGGCCGACCTGGCGCTGGCCGTCTACAACCCGTCCTCGCGCAGCCGCGGCCACCGGCTGGCCGACGCCCTGGCCGTGCTGCGCAGCGAGCGCGACCCGGACACGGTGGTGATCGTCGGCCAGGACGTCGGCCGCGCCGGGGAGTCGGTGCGGTGCACGACGTTGGGGGAGCTGGACCCGGCGACGGTGGACATGCGGTGCCTCGTGCTGATCGGCGCCCGCGGGACCCGGATCAGCCCGACCGGACGGGTCTGGACGCCCCGATCGGTCCCGGACCCGGATCCGCGGCCGGGGGAAGGGTCCGGAGCGGTGGTGGACACCCATGGCGCGTAGCCGGTTCCCGCGCAGCGTCTACGGCCGGGGGACCGAACCCGATCCACGATTCAGCCTGGCCAACGAACGCACGTTCCTGGCCTGGATCCGCACCTCGCTGGCGCTGGTCGCGGCCGGGGTCGGCGTGCACGCACTGCACCTGCAGATCCCCGAGGAGCTCGGCGACGTCGCGGCGATCGTGTTGATCGTGCTCGGGATCGCCTCGGCCGCGCAGGCGTTCGTCGGGTGGGCCCGCAACGAGCGGGCGATGCGGGAGGGCCGGCCGCTGCACGGCGCCGTCACCGCCACCGCGCTGACGGTCGTGCTGGTGCTCACCACCGTGCTGCTGGCGCTGGCCATCTTCGTGCTGTGACGCCCGCGGATCGGTCGGGGATGTCGGGGGCACCGGGGCCGCTCGACGCGTCCGAGCTGTTCGACCGAGGTGCCCAGCCCGAGCGCACCCTGCTCGCCTGGGGGCGAACCTGCCTGGCCCTGGCCGTGGTGGTCGCCGTGCTGGTCAAGGTCCTCGTCGTCCGGGTGGACCCGGCCGTGATCGGCCTGACCGTGGCCGGGCTGGCGCTGCCGCTGGCCACCTGGCTGCTGGCCGTCGCCCGCTACCGCCGGATGCACCGCGAGCTGACCCGCCCCGGTGGGGCCGCGAACCTGCCCGCCGGTGGCGCGGCGGTGGCGGTGGCCACGCTCGCCGCCGCGGTCTGCGGCGTGCTGGCGCTGGTCGTCGTGCTGCGGTGAGCGTCCGGAGACCGGCTCAACGCACCCGGTCGGCGGCGTACAGGTGTGATTCGGCGGCGTTCCCGGACCCGCCCAGCGCGGGCCCGACCAGGATGACCGCCGCCTGGCGCAGCCCCGCCCGTTCGACCAGATCACCCATGTCGGCGAGGGTTCCGCGCAGGATCAGCTCGTCGGGCCGGGTCGCCCGGGACACCACCACGGCGGGACAGTCCGGACCGTAGGACGGGGTCAGGCGCGCGGCCAGCTCCCGGGTCCGGGTGATCGCCAGGTGCAGGGCCAGGGTCGCGCCGGTGGCGGCGAACCGTTCGAGCTCCTCGCCGGGGGGCATCCGGGTGGACCGGGCCTGCGTCCGGGTCAGCACCACCGACTGGGCCACCTCCGGCACCGTCAGCTCGCGGCCGAGCCGGGCCGCCGCGGCCGCGTAGGCCGGGACGCCGGGCGTCACGTCCCACGGCACTCCGGCGGCGTCGAGCCGGGCCGTCTGCTCGTGCAGCGCCGAGAACAGCGACGGGTCGCCCGAGCACAGCCGCGCCACGTCCCGCCCGGCGCCGTGCGCCCGGACCAGGTGCGCGGTGATCTCGTCGAGGGTGAGCCCGGCCGTGTCGACCAGCTCCGCGCCCACCGGGCAGTGATCGAGAACATCGGCGGTGACGTAGGTTCCGGCGTACAGGCAGACCGGTGACGCGGCCAGCAGGCGGGTCGCCCGGACGGTCAGCAGATCGGCGGCGCCCGGCCCGGCGCCGATGAAGTGCACGGTCATCGGGTCACGCACCACTGGACGACGGGACGCGCGGGCACCCAGCCGCGGAAGCCGCCCAGCGGTTCCACCCGCTCGACCGACAGCCGGATCAGTTCCCCGCCCAGCCGGGCCTGCCGCTCTACCAGCAGCGCCTCGGTCTCCAGGGTGACCGCATGCACCACCAGCCGGCCCCCCGGACCGAGCGCCTGCCAACAGGTGTCGAGCAACCCGGGGACGCCGGCCCCACCGCCGACGAAGATCGCGTCGGGCGTGGGCAGCCCAGCCAGCGCGGCCGGGGCGCGGCCGGTCACCACCCGCACGCCGGTCGCGCCCAGCGCGGCGGCGTTGCGGCCGATCCGGTCGGCCCGGGCGGCGTCCCGCTCGACCGCGACGGCGCGGCAGCGCGGATCGGTGCGCGACCACTCGATCGCCACCGACCCGGCACCCGCGCCGACGTCCCAGAGCACGTGCCCCGGGGCGGGAGCCAGCCGGGCCAGCGCGCATGCCCGGGCGTCCCGCTTGGTCAGCTGGCCGTCATGCTCGAAGGCCTCGTCCGGCAGGCCGCCGACCGTCGGCCAGCCACCGGACCCGGCGACGGTGAGGGCGACGACGTTCAACCGGGACACCGCGGGCGGGGTGGCGGCGAATCGTTCGGCCGTCGAGTCGTGCCGCGACTGTGCGGGGGTGCCCAGATCGGCCAGCACGGTCAGGGCGGACCGGCCGTGCCCGCCGCCGACCAGCAACCGGGCCAGCTCCAGCGGGGTGCGCTCGTCGGCCGAGAGCACTAGCACCCGGCGCCCCGGGGTCAGCACCCGGCGCACCGGGGCCAGCGAGGACGCCACCCGGACGACGTCGAACGAGTCGGACGGCCAGCCCAGCTGGGCAGCGGCCAGGGCGACCGACGACACCGTCGGGTGGACCCGGACCCGGGACGCGCCGACGAGGTCGATCAGGGTGGCGGCGATCCCGTAGACCAGCGGATCGCCGGAAGCGAGCACCACCGCCCGGCGGTCGCCCAGCGTGGCCAGCAGGTCCGGGAGACCCTCGCGCAGCGGCGACGGCAAGGGGATCCGCCGCGCGGGCGGCGGTCCGGCGTCCGCGGGGACAGCGTCCAGCTGGCGGGGGCTGCCCACCAGGGCGTCGGCCGCGGCGATCAGGTCGCGGGTGCGGGCGGTCAACCCGGCCCAGCCGTCGGCGCCGATGCCGACGACGTCGACCGGGGCGGCCCCGGTCGCGGGCTGGCGCGCCAGCTCGGCGGCGCGTCCCGGGCCCG